>JBBRXQ010000053.1:0-9223 GCA_038238515.1 Sphingomonadales bacterium
GATGTCTCGGTCGCTTGCCTGATCGAAGTGGGCAAATCGCGGTTCGAGGCGGTCGGAGAAGTTGAGGAAGCGATCGACCTTATTCATCATTACTGCGACGAGATGGCGCGGACCGATGGTTTTCGCGAGCAGCGACCCGCCGCGGTTCAGGCTGAGCGATCGAGCGTTGTGCTGCGCCCTTACGGCGTGTTCGCGGTGATTGCGCCATTCAATTTCCCCGTTGCACTATCGCTCGGCATGATGTGCGCTGCGCTGGTCGCCGGAAATACCGTGGTTTTCAAGCCGAGCGAAGCGGCGGGACTGACAGGTCGGCTCGTCATCGAGGCGCTCGTCGAAGGCGGCCTGCCCGGCGGTGTGGTCAATCTGATTCAAGGCGGGCGCGCGACGGGTGAGGCGCTGGCTAAGCATCCGGGTGTGGACGGCTTTGCCTTCACTGGTTCGAACGCGGTGGGCATGACGATCATGCGCCACGCCGCGTCGGGCCGCGCAATGCGGCCAGTGCTGGCCGAAATGGGCGGCAAAAACCCTGCCTTTGTGACCAGTTCTGGCGATCTTGCGATTGCAGCGGCGGGCATCGCGCGTTCAGCGTTCGGGCTTCAGGGCCAAAAATGCAGCGCCGGATCCAAAGTCTATGTGGCGCGGGCCGTGCACGACGCGTTCGTTGAGCTGTTGGGCAAGGTCGCGAAAGAATTCGTCGTTGGCGATCCGCGCCGTGCCGATGTGTTCATGGGGCCAGTGATCAACGAGACTGCGCTTCACCGTTTTCAGAGCGCAGCAGTTGATGCTGCGAAAGACGGCGAGATCGTTGCCGGTGGACGCCAGCTTGGCGGAGGATTGTTCGATGGCGGCGCCTATGTCGAGCCCACCATCGTAACCGGACTTCCGGCTGATCACCGACTCAATCGCGATGAGCTCTTCCTGCCGTTTGTGAGCGTGATACCTTTCGACACGCTTGGCGGTGCCATCGAAGACGCCAACCGCAGCGACTATGGCCTTGCAGCGGGCATCTATACCCGCGACGAGACCGAGCTTGAAAAGTTCCTCACCACAATCGAAGCCGGTGTTCTTTACGCCAACCGCGCGAGCGGCGCGACGACGGGTGCATGGCCGGGCATTCAGACTTTCTGCGGCTGGAAAGGATCTGGCACCAGCGGCAAGGGCGGGCTTGGTAGCTGGTATGTCCCCCAGTTCATGCGAGAGCAAAGCCATACACTGTCCGAACATGGCATTGCGGTCTAACCAATAGTGCGGCGGCTTGGGGCTGCGACTATCTGGTGCACCGACATAAACGGCGCTGGATTTAGTTGAAAGTTCTCGTATTCTCACAAGATTCGAGGGAGACTGCGCATGAGCATCGTTAGGCAATTGGTGGGCGCGTTGGGCGGCGGGGCTGTCCAGGTTATTGACCTGACCCAGCCGCTCTCCCCTGAAACTCCGGCGCTCGAACTGCCGCCAGAATTTGGCCAATGTGCCGGTTTCAGCAGCCGCGAGGTCAGTCGCTATGATGAGCGCGGGGTTGCTTGGTATTGGAACGAGTTTACGATGAACGAGCATACCGGCACGCATTTCGATGCGCCGGTGCATTGGATCAGCGGCCGTGACCTTGCCAACAATGCCACCGATACCATTCCGCCCGAACATTTGATCGCGCCCGCTGTGGTGGTCGACCTTTGCGCGCAAGCCGCGGCAGATCCCGATCTAATAGTCGAACCGGCGCATCTGGAAGCGTGGGAAGCGGCTCATGGCCGCATTCCTGCGGGCGCCTGGCTGCTGCTCCGCACCGATTGGTCAAAGCGCGGCAGAAGTGATTACACCAATCGCCGCGAAGATGGAGCGCACACCCCGGGCCCATCGGCGGATGCGGTGCGGTTCATGCTGGACCGCGGAGTGCACGGGCTGGGCGTTGAAACGATCGGCACCGATGCGGGACAAGCGCATCTTTTTGAACCTGCTTACCCTGCGCACACGTTTTTGCACGGGGCGGGGCGCTATGGGCTTCAATGCCTGACCAACCTTGATCTGCTGCCGCCGACCGGCGCGCTCATCATCGCTGCGCCGCTCAAAATCGTCGGCGGTTCGGGCTCGCCATTGCGTGTGTTGGCGCTGGTCGATGGCTGAACGTTCGTTTGCGCGCGAAGTTGAACGGCTGCGGCTGGGACACGGGGATATTTTTCACGGTGAGGGCATTCTTGCGGTTACCAAGGCGCTGCTGCAATCGGGGGTCAGCTATGTTGGCGGTTATCAGGGATCGCCGATCAGCCATCTGATGGATGTGTTTGCCGATGCCGATCCGCTTTTGCGCGACCTTGGTATCCATTTTGAGCAATCCGCGTCTGAAGCGACAGCGGCCGCAATGTTGGCGGCGAGCGTCAATTATCCGTTGCGCGGCGCGGTGACGTGGAAATCGACCGTGGGCACGAACGTAGCCTCAGACGCTCTCGCGAACGTGGCTAGCGGCGGAGTTACTGGCGGTGCGCTGGTAATCGTAGGCGAGGATTATGGCGAAGGTTCCTCGATCATGCAGGAACGCAGCCATGCTTTTGCCATGAAGTCGCAGATATGGCTGCTCGATCCGCGCCCAAATCTTGGCCACATCGTCGATATGGTCGAGCATGGTTTTTGCTTGAGCGAAGCCTCAAACACGCCAGTCATGCTCGAGCTGCGCATTCGCGCTTGCCACATGACGGGGCGCTTTGCCGCCAAGGACAATGTGCCGCCCGCGTTCACCTTACGCGACGCGATGAATGCGCCAGTGCGCGATACCGACCGGATTGTTTTGCCCCCAGCCAATTTTCTGCATGAGCATGAAAAGATCAATCAGCGCTGGCCCGCCGCAATCGAATACATCACCGCGCACAAGCTAAACGAACGTTTCGGCCCGGACGAAGGCGAACTTGGCATTATCGTTCAGGGCGGAATGTTTAACACGCTGGCGCGCGCGATGGAATTGGCCGGCGTTGGCGATGGCATTGGCGGACTGGATGTGCCGACGCTCGTGCTGAACGTCACGTATCCGCTCGTCCCGGCAGAGATTGTGCAATTTTGTGCGGGCAAGCGCGCGGTATTGATTGTTGAGGAAGGCCAGCCGGCGTTTCTGGAAGATGCCATCGCGGCGACGCTGCGCCGCGCCGATGTGAACACTGAGATCATGGGCAAGGGCACTTTCCCTGTTGCCGGTGAATATACGGGCGCCGTGATGAAGACAGGGCTGGATGCGTTTCTTGCTGAGCATGGGGGACGCGCACTGCCTCCGCCCGCTGCTCTGCCTGCGCTGTCGATGAAGCAAGTCCCCGCGCGTCCGGCGGGGTTTTGCACAGGCTGCCCCGAGCGCCCCGTGTTCACCGCGATGAAGCTGGTGATGCGCGAGCTTGGGCCATTTCACGTTAGTTGCGATATCGGGTGCCATCTGTTTTCGATCCTGCCCCCATTTGATATCGGCAATACTACAATGGGCTATGGTCTTGGCTTTGCAGGGGCAGCGGCATTCAATGTCCCCGATGCAAAACGCACGATCAGCGTGATGGGCGATGGCGGGTTCTGGCACAACGGATTGACCAGCGGGGTCGGCAATGCGGTGTTCAATAAATCTGATAATGTGCTCGTGATCGTCGACAACGGCTATTCGGCGGCAACTGGCGGGCAAGACATCTTGTCATCAAAGAACGCGCCCGCCACGCGCAGTGGGCACCACAGGATCGAGGATGCGGTGCGCGGTGTGGGCGTGGAATGGGTTCGCACGGTCGATACTTACCGGATCAAGCAATTCAAGGCGGCTTTGAAAGAGGCGCTGACCACGCCCGAAACTGGCCCGAAGGTGATCATCGCGGTGGGCGAATGCATGCTCAATCGCCAACGCCGCGAAAAGCCATTGTTTGCAGCGGCCGTCAAACAGGGCGAGCGCCGGGTACGCGCGCGTTTCGGCGTTGATCCCGATGTTTGCACCGGCGACCATTCTTGCATCCGGTTGTCGGGCTGCCCATCGCTGACCGTCGCGCCAAACCCCGATCCGCTGCGCGAGGATCCTGTTGCGGCTGTGGCACAAGATTGCGTCGGTTGCGGAGTTTGCGGCGAGATCGCGCATGCCGCGATCCTGTGCCCAAGCTTTTACCGGGCTGATCTGATCCACAACGCCGGGCCATGGGAGCGCTGGTGGGCCCGGGCGCAATCTCGCGTTACCGCCGTTCTCCAGCGCTGGAGCGACCGGCGCAGGTTCGCCCGCCTCGCATGACGCGGCCTTTGCGCCTTTCAATTCATGCCTTGGGCGGTCAGGGCGGCGGCGTGTTGGCCGATTGGATCGTTGATACTGCGGAGCATGCGGGTTGGTGGACACAAGCGACTAGCGTTCCCGGCGTTGCGCAGCGGACTGGTGCCACAGTGTACTACATTGAATTGGCAGCACCCGGACCAGAGCCAATCTTTGCGCTGATGCCTTCGCCCGGTGATGTAGATGTCGTGATCGCTTCTGAACTTATGGAGGCTGGCCGCGCGGTGGCGCGCGGGCTAGTCACGCCTGATCGCACCGCGCTGATTGCCTCGTCGCACCGTATTTTTGCGATTGGTGAGAAGTCTGCAATGGGGGACGGCGCATTTTCGGCGGCCACAGTCCTTGATAGCTGCATCCAATCATCAAGGCGACTTGTGCTGGCCGATCTCGATTCGCTGGCGGCGGCCCATGGCTCGGTCATCTCTGCTACATTGCTCGGCGCGCTTGCAGGATCGCAGGTGATGCCGTTTGCGCGGGAGGACTTCGAAGCGGCGATTGGGCGTGCGGGAGTCGGTGTCAAAGCCAGTCTTGCCGCCTTTTCTGCTGGATTTGCGCTTGCAGTATCCTATCCCGCGCCAGAACTTGCGCCGCCCAACAGCATGCCAGCGCGCATCGGGAACGCACCGGCGCTGTTGGCCGAGCGCATCGGAAAGCTGCCGCAAGCATCGCAATCCTTTGCGCAACTGGGGGCTGAGCGGCTGACCGACTATCAAGACAAAGCACACGCGGCGCGGTACATGGACCGGATTGAAGCCGTCGCGGACGCCGAGCAGGCGCTTGGCGGAGACGGTGCGCTGGCCGTTGCTGCTGCGCGCCATCTAGCATTATGGATGAGTTATGAGGATGTGATCCGGGTCGCCGATTTAAAGACCCGCGCATCCCGGGCCGCGCGCGTGGCAGGCGAGGTGCGTGCGGGCAAAGATATGCTCACCCGAACCACTGAATTTATGCATCCGCGCTTTGAGGAAGTGATCGATATGCTGCCAGCTGGCCTGGCCAAACGCCTGCAAAACAGCGTTCACTTGCGCCGCTGGCTGACTCCGCTGATCGACAGGGACCGCCAGATAACCACGTCGAGCTTGAGCGGCTTTCTTCTGTTATGGGGTATCGCCCGGCTGCGACGGTGGAGGCCGATTTCGCTCAGGTTTGAGGTTGAGGAGGCGCGGATCGAGGCATGGCTGGCAAGCGCGGTGAGCGCTGCACGCACCGATCTTGCTCTGGGAGTTGAGGTTATTCGCCTCCAACGCCTCGTGCGCGGATATTCAGATACGCACGCGCGGGGACTGTCCAATTTTGCGGCGATCATGCGAGAGCTTCCGGGGCTTACCCGGCGCAGCGATGGCGCGGCGCAGCTTGCCAGTCTGCACCGAGCAGCGCTTGCCGATGACGAGTCGCGCGCCTTGTCCGCCGCGCTTGCAGTTTTGGCGAATGATACGACCAACAATGAGATAGGAAGCTGGTCCGCGCTTCAGCCGGTATTGGTGCAAGCGCGATGAGTGCCGCGCCGCTGGGCAGACGCGCGCTGCTGAAATCGGGCACGCTGACAATCGCTTGCCTCGTAGCGGGCAAAATTGCCCGCATTTCTCCAGCAGAGGCGCATGAATTGGCGGCCGCACCTCAGGTCCTCACGCCATATCAAGCCGAGATGCTTGGCCATTTTGCAGAAACGCTGGTGCCCGGTGCGCGCGAAGCCGGGATTGCCGAATACGTGGATAGTCAGCTTGCCGCTGAACCCACCGAAAGCTTGCTAATCGCGCGCTATTTTGGCGTCGTCCCGCCGTTTCGGGATTTTTATGTGGCGGGACTGGCAAGCCTTGATGCAGCGGCCAAGGCCGCGAATCGTCAACCTTTCGCGAAGCTTGCGCCCGGCGCGGCGCTCTCGCTGTCGGCTTCGCTCCTCGTCGGGCCTCCCTCGGCGTGGAGCACGCCGCCACCATCACTCTTTTATCTGGCCATGCGCGGCGACGCTGTCGATGTTGTCTACGGCACGCAGGCAGGTTTTGCGGCGCTCGATGTGCCCTATATGGAGCATATTCTCCCGCCGAGGCGCTGGTGAGCAAGCATACCTACCACGAAGTTGATGTCGTGATCGTCGGGGCGGGCGCTGCGGGGAGTGTGCACGCTGCGGTGCTTGCTGTCGCAGGGCGTTCGGTCGTGGTGCTTGAAGGCGGTCCACCGCGAAAACTGGGCGATCTGTATAGCTCGCAGCTTTGGGCACGGCGGCTGAAGTGGACTGCGCCCGCTGCCCATGATCAGGGCAATGATTCAGCAGGCGTCAGCTTTAACGGCGGTCATGGGTATGGCGGGGCGGCGATCCATCATTATGCTGTGTGGCCTCGACTCCACGCGCCCGATTTTCGCGTGGCGAGCGAGCACGGGCGCGGGCTCGATTGGCCGATTGATTACGAAACGCTGCGACCGTTTTATGATCGGGTTCAGGCTGAAGTCGGCGTTGCCGGTGATGCCGTGCAAGAAAAGTGGCGGCCGCCCGGCGCACCTTATCCGCTCCCTCCTGTGCCGGTGTTTGCGCAAGGACAGGCAATTGCGCGTGGCTTTGCAGCACGCGGGCTTACAACTGCTCCTTTGCCTGTGGCGATCCTGACACAGGAATATCAGGGCCGCCCTGCGTGCCTGATGGATGGCTGGTGCGATGCGGGCTGTCCCATTGGCGCGCTCGCCAATCCGCTAGTAACCTATATCCCCCGCGCCTTGAAAGCAGGCGCAGAGTTTCGTGCCAATGCGCATGTGACCCGTGTATTGATGGACCCGGCGGGTAAGCGTGCGATTGGTGTGGAGTATGTCAGCCCTGACGGAGTGCGTCATATCCAGCGCGCGAAGATCGTTATCCTTGCGGCTTTTGCGATTGAGACGCCGCGCATTTTGCTGAATTCTGCGGTCAGTAAGCACCCTAGTGGGCTTGGCAATGCTAGCGGATTTCTTGGCGCTTATCTAATGGCACACGCGTCGATCACTGTTTTTGGCATGTTTGATGAGGATATGCAGAACTATTTTGGCCCAACCGGCGGCCAATTGCTTAATCAGGATCACTTTGCCAAGGACGCGACGCTAGGTGCATTGGGCAGCCGTCAATGGATGATTGCGCAGGCGCTTAAGCCCAACGATCTTCTGGGCATCGCGATGAGTCGGCCTGATATCATTGGTCCGGCGCTCGATCCGTTTATGCGCAAAGCCGCTCGCGGGCTGGGCAATATGGTCGCGCTATGCGAACCGCAGCCTGATCCTGAAAACCGTGTTTCGCTCGCTTCGGCGCGCGACGCGCATGGGTTTCCACTTGCGCAAGTCAATCACCGTTACGGACCCGACACCAGAGCGCTGATCGCCGCCGCAGCGGAAGAGGGCGCTGACATTATGAAGGCTGCGGGCGCCACCGAGAACTGGCGGTCGCCGATCGCGGGCCAACATCTGATGGGTGGCTGCGTTATGGGAACAGACCCCGCGCGCTCGGTTACCGATTCGCTTGGCCGATTGCATGAAGTGCCCAATGTGATTGTGGCCGGACCCAGCCTTATGCCAACTGCTTCAGCGGTGAACCCCACTTTCACAGTCCACGCACTGGCTTTGCGCTCGGCAGACGCGCTCGTGCAACAATGGTCGCAGTTTGCCTGATTTCGCGCCAATCGACGGAATGTCTGCGATATACCGTCTAGGCGCGCAATGCTCTTGCCGATAAGATCAACCAATGATCGATGATGTGCGCTGGCAGCGCGCCAACCCTGCGTCTTCCAGTTTTCGCCTCGAAGACTCGCCATTTTACTGGCTGACGCGCGCCTCGGGCCGGTATCTGTTACAAATGGAGCGCAATCTGAAGGCCATTGGCATGGATGTGCCGCGCTGGCGGGTGCTCATGATCCTGGCAGAAGTTGAACCCGCGGCGGTGACCATCTTGTCTGAGCGAAGCGTTGTAAAGCTCGCTACGATGACCCGGATCGTGCAACGGATGGTGGCGGACGGATTGGTTGCGACGGAAGGCAGCGCAGCCGATGGCAGGGTTACCCAAGTCCGGATGACGGACACTGGCCGCGAGGCGCTTCAGCAGGTTCGCGCTGAAGGTAGTCGTGTGTTCACAGCCACATTTGTTAGCAGCCCGGCACCAGAGGTAGAGGCTCTTGTTGCGCACCTTCGACATCTGTTTGATCGGCTTGACGAAATGCCTTTTCCGCCAGCCAAGCGCCGCATTTTATAGCCCTGCACCCAATCGCGCTAAGCTGGCCATATCTTTCAATGGATTATAGATTCATATCCGCAAGCTCTGGGTGATCATCTGGTCTGCGCCCTAACGGGCCAGTGAAACTTGCGTTCTTGACGCTGGATCGCGGCTATTCCAACCATTTTCGGCAAGGCAAACCTTCAGGCTGGCGCTTTCATGAGTGAAAGGGGGCAGAGGCGGGCGAGACATTTCACAAGGCCCTTGTTTAACCGGCAATGGCGCAATCAGTTTGGTATGGTGCTCAGAGCTATGGCGAGGTTGAGGCCAGTAAATCTAATCGGGGAGGCGAGGCAATTGTTCGACGCGAGTTAGGCCTAAACTCTCAGAAAAACACTTTGCGTAGATTGATGCGAACAGTCCGGCTGATGGGATCGAGATAGGCAGGCTGAAATGTAAATGGTGTCTGCCCATTGCCATCAGTAACCCGCCGGCGCGCATCAAAAAGGTTGTCAATCGACAGTGTGACCCTGGTCCCGCGCAGCCATGGATGAGCCCGGATCAGGCCCGGCTGCAAGCCAAGGTTGGCGAAAAAGCGCAGGTCAATAGTGCCCAAATCGGAAAAGGATAGCTGATCGCTGGGCAACCCTGTCGCGCCATTGACCTTAGTCCCGCTGCGCCAATTGGCGTTCAGCCGCGCGCCCAATCCATTCTTCGATATCCCGGACTGAATCTCTATCTCATGGCGTGGTTGGCCGCCGCTATTCCCCGTGGCATCGCCGCGTAAGAGATCA
>JBBRXQ010000054.1:0-9207 GCA_038238515.1 Sphingomonadales bacterium
CGGCGACATCGGCACCGGGCCGCCCGGCATAATCCTTCGCGATTTCGGCAACCAGCCGCCCTCGCAGGTCAGCGCTGTAATGTTGGCGCATCACGCCAAGCACGCGAGGCGCCGCAACCACGATAAATTTGAGGTGAGATTGTTGCGCTAGGCTATTCAGCTTTTCGGTCGCCGCTTTGGCAAATGCTTCTTCCTCGGCTTGGTGGAAATCTGCCGATTCGTGGCTGCTGCGCGCCCGTCCTACCGAACTAAAGCTGCGCCCGGGCGCGTCAGTCCCGATCGCTGCGGTGCTTGCAGCGTGCTTTTCGCCATGTTCAACCACTTCTAGGTTAGGCAAGAAATCTTTTCCAATATTTCGGAATAGCGACATTTTGGCGCCATCAGCCACTAAGACTATCGTGCCGTGAGAAACGAGCATTGACTGGCTCCTGCGCATAGTTTGGCAACGGGCATCGCGCGGTGCGATCCGTTGCACGATCCTACAATATTGCGCCTTGATGAAGCTATCACGCTAGGTTCGGCATCTACCTAGAGCGGTCCTCATATCCTTTGGTTTGCAGCATAATCTGCCTGAATGCGGCGGAACACCCCAGGAAGGCAATCGGGCAAGTCTTCGGCAATCAAGCCTGGTCCAAATTCCGAAGCCGCCGCACCATGGAGCCAAACCGCAGCAGCGGCCGCCAGAAACGGTGACATGCCCTGTGCCAGTAAGCCGAGCACAATTCCTGAAAGAACATCGCCCGATCCGCCGGTGGCAAGCGTTGGCGGGGCGTTGCTGTTGATGATCGCATCGCCAGTGGGCGCGGCGATAACCGTGTCGCTCCCTTTGAGGATGACGACCGCGCCGCTAAGGCGCGCGGCGGCGCGCGCTCGGGAGAGCTTATCGCCAGATGGATCAAACAGCCGGGCAAACTCGCCTTCATGCGGCGTCAAAACACAAGGACCGCATACGGCCTTGCGCAGCGATGCCACGTCATTACCGAATACCGTCAGCGCATCCGCGTCGAGCACGACCGGTCGCCTCGTGGCCAGCATAGCCATGGCCCGTGCGCGCGTTTGCGCGGTTATGCCTGCACCAGGCCCGATCAACATCGCGGTTATGCGCTGATCTTGCAGCACAATCTCAAGGTCGGATTGCTGCTCGGCTGGGAGTACCATGATGCTGGTCAGCGCCGCTGCGTAAACGGGCAATGCCAAATTTTCGACGGCAATGGTAGTAAGCCCTGCGCCCGCGCGCGCCGCCCCGCGCGCCGCCAAGCGCGCAGCACCCGTCATGGGATAACCACCCCAGATTAGCGCATGGCCGCGGCTATATTTGTGGCCACCGTGCAAAAGCGCAGGCAGGGCACTAGCCCATACCGACGGAGCATTCTCGCGAAGATCG
This sequence comes from Sphingomonadales bacterium, assembly GCA_038238515.1. Taxonomy (GTDB): domain Bacteria; phylum Pseudomonadota; class Alphaproteobacteria; order Sphingomonadales; family Sphingomonadaceae; genus Novosphingobium. The sequence goes on from JBBRXQ010000054.1 coordinate 1,385, forward strand.
GGCGCGATCAGGTCGATTACGTCTGCGGGTGTGCCGATGTTGGCCACAACTATTTCGCCGCAGAGTTGGCGGCCGGGTAGCAAAAGATGGCCCGGCTTCTTGCGAAAGAAGGTGACCGTCAGCGCAGCGGCGATGGCACCCAGACTGATGCCGGTGTCACCCATTAAGCCGCTGGGAACGTCGATCGCGATGATCGGCGCGCCGTGCGCGGCTGCGGCAGCGAGAATGTCGGCGGCTAGACCGCCCAGCGCCCGGTCTAGGCCAGCGCCGAATAGCGCATCGATTACCAATCCGGCACCGTTCAAAATCAGCGGCGTGATTGGCTCAATCGGTCGGTTCCAGAGCGCGACATTGGCCTGCGCATCTCCTTTCAGGCCGTCCTTAGTTCCAAGTAACGCAACGCGAACCGGCCACCCCATCGCCGCCAGATGCCGCGCCGCGACCAAACCGTCGCCGCCATTGTTGCCGGGTCCGCATAGCACCGCCACCGGCCGCTTTGACCAACGTTCGGCTATCGCGCTTGCAACTGCCAATCCGGCGCTTTCCATCAAATCACGCGATGCAACACCCGCCGCGACCGACATTCGGTCTGCCTCGCCCATTTGACGAACGGTGAGCAATTCGGTGGCCAAATCTGGTTTCATAGCGCGGCAATGTCGGACATCATCATGGCCTCCCATCCTTCGGTGCGGTAATAGTGCTGATCTCGACCACACGAGCAAGGTCGGCCAGATACGGCTGGATAGCAACTGCTCCGCCAAGATAGCTGATGGATGTGCGAGTGGCACTGCGCGCAAGTCACCTCGGGTGCGGATTGTCAGTTCGTCTGGGCTGATGCGGTAGGTAATTTCCGACGCTCCCGAGCAGGCTGGTCCATCCCTAGTCTCAAAGGTCCGCCGCCGCGCACGATGTTAAGGGGCTCACTATGACCGCAGTCAGCAGACGGAATGCCCTGGCTGGGGGCGGTGCGTTGGTCCTCGTCGGCGCGGGAGCTGCTGCGCTAGGCTATCGGCACATGGCGTCAATGGACGAGTATAACGCGGCGGCCGCCGCGACACGCGCGGCGCTATTCGAAAACCCGATGCTTCAAGAGCTTGTGAGGTTCGCAACGCTCGCGCCAAATGGGCACAATACCCAGCCTTGGAAATTTGGCGTTGCCCCCGGCCAGATCGACATCCTGCCCGATCTGTCACGCCGCACGCCGGTCGTCGATCCGGACGACCATCATGTGTTTGTCAGCCTCGGTGCGGCTGCTGAAAACCTTGCACTTGCGGGGGCCGCTCTGGGTCATCCGGTTGATATCGCGTTCGAACAATCTGGCAGTGGCGCGATAAAGATCGCCTTGGGCAAGGGTGTGCCGCTCAAGTCGCCGCTGTTCCAAGCCATCCGCCACCGGCAATCGACCCGCGCGGACTACGATGGTCGCCCGGTCAGTTCGGCCAACCTGAAGCTGCTTGCCGAAGCCTCGGCTGTTCCCGGCGTAGACTTGGTCATCATCACCGACCGCGCGCAGATGGCAAAGGTCACCGATCTGGTTGCAGCGGGAAACAGCGCGCAGATGGCTGACCCGGCATTCGTCCGCGAGCTCAAACACTGGCTGCGCTTCACTCCGCATGAGGCATTGGCATGCGGCGACGGTCTGTTCAGCGCAGCCTCGGGTAGCCCTGTCGTGCCGACATGGCTTGGCCCCTTCATGTTCGACCAATTTGCCAGCGCGGCGACCGAGAATGAGAAATACGTCCGCCATCTGCGCTCGTCAGCGGGCATTGCCGTATTTGTCGGCAGACGTGCAGACCCTGAACACTGGGTGCAGGTTGGCCGCGCGTGCCAGCGCTTTGCCCTACAAGCGACAGCGCTCGGTCTTAAGCAGGCGTTTGTGAACCAGCCGGTCGAAGTCGCGCAGCTGCGACCCGATCTGGCCGGACTGATCGGAATGCCTGGTCGTCGCCCCGATATCGTCATGCGCTTTGGCTATGGCCCAACTTTGCCATATTCAGTCCGCCGACCGACCGAGACGGTTATCGCGGCGTGATCATGCCCTTCGCGCGCGAGCAATTTCTCGGCGTCTTCGTGACTTACAACGCCGCGATATGGCCAGCGCAAATCGTCGCTTACGGTCTTGGATATGTCGCAGTTGCCGAGCTCATTATCTAGGCGATGCCGATCTGCCTCACTCTCGGGACCGGGTCGTCCCGCCCCAAAACCTCGCAGTGGGGATTCTGGAAATAGTAGCTGTGGCAGATTGCGTCTCGGCAAAGGCACCGCGACGAATCGTAGCGCATCCTTCAAGCGTGAAGGATGCGCTACATTGACCCGTTTGAATCAGTTTGTCGTGGTTGTCCGCGTCGTAACAACGTGATGTGTGCGCGTATAATGCCGTTTACGCTTAGCGATGCGCTTGCGCGGAGCAGCAGCGACCGGCGCGGCGGCGACCGTGTTTGATTCGGTGGTTTCGGTCGTTACCGTCGCGGTGGTTGGCGCAGCGGGGGTCATGACCACTACTGGTGCGCGGTTGGCGCGCGCATTAGCGGCATCGGCCTGAGCATTCGCGATTGCCGCTGTCTGCTGCGCCACATCGGCGCGGGCATTGGCGTTTGCTGCCGATTGCATCGCGCCCGATGCCAAGGCTTCGCTCTGTGAACGCTGCGCGCTTGCATTGGCGGCGCGGGCGCGCGAAACTTCGGCGATCGCGGCGTCTGCTAGCTTCGAGGCGTGCTGTGCATCAATGATCGCTTCGGCTTTCTTGCCGGCCTCAAGCTCCTTGCGCGCGAGCGTCAGCGCTTCCTGCGCTTGGCTTTGCATCGAAAGCGCATCGCCGTCGGTGCCAACTTTGATCGAGGCGTCGATTTTGCCGCTCGCTTCGGCAATCGCGGCGCGGGCCTTGCTCGCCATTCCCTCGGCCATCGCCGGGGTCGACATCAGCAAGAAAGCGCCAAGCGCGATCGGCGATACTGCGTTGATAAAACGTTTCATAGGATTTCATCCTTTTATTGCGGTCGGTGCGGAGAGAATTCCCCGTCCATGCCGCTGTAATTTACGTTGCTTGGTGGGCGAGATTTAACCGCAGCGGGTTCGGCGACGGCGCTCGATCGCGCGTCCGCCGACTACGCCAATGCCCGCACCGAGCACGGTTCCCAGCGTCCGGTCGCCGCGGCCAGCCACCTCATGGCCGATCACACCGCCGGCCACGCCGCCGATGATAGCGCCAACCGTCCCATCAGACTTGCGGCAATAAGTCCGCCCGTCGCGTCCGACGAAAGTCTTGTACCGGCCGTCATACGATTGCGAATGATTGCGATGACGGGCCATGGCCAGCTCTGGGACCAGTACTGCGCATGGTGCCAAAGCGAGGAGGGCGCCAAATAGAAATTTCGTTTTCATAAGGAATTCAAATCTTCTTTGTTGAGAAGGGGACTATTTGCCAATGCGGATTGCATTGATCGGGCCCATCAGGCCAAACACCTGCAGCAACCAGAGAACGACGCCGATCACCACGATGATGTTCAGAATATTCTTAATTTTGGCGTCCATCGGAATGTATCGGTTGACCATGCCAAGCAAAACTCCGACGATGATCAGAACTACGACTAGGGTGACAAGGGGCACAATAATTCCTTGAGCTGACATATAATAATGCCGGGGCAGAATTGTTCGATGAAAATAATGTTTTCAGTAGGAATAATTGCTACATATCCTGCGGTGGCTATAAAACCACTTAGGAGATCGGATGGATATTCAAGTGTAATAACTATCAGAGCCGCAGAATGTTCCCGCGATCAAATAAAAGAGACCTGATGGCCCAGCATCAGCCGCTGATGGGCCTACCTCTTCGTGGGGGGGGCGCAGGCGCAATGGCAGGCCGCTCCGCAACCTTCGGCACTTGCCAAACCGGTTCGAAGCGGCTGGTCGTCGGCCGACGCTTAGGAAACAATGACCTGTTCTGGTGCGTAGCGACCAGAAGGAAGCGAGACTTTCCAGCCTTCCCCTCGTTATCCGCTGCCTAGCAAATAAAGTCGACTTCGCAGTCGGCCTTAGCCGGCGTTCATCTCGCTGAAACACATGGAAATTTTGGTGGACGCACTTGGGCTCGAACCAAGGACCCGCTGATTAAGAGTCAGCTGCTCTGCCAACTGAGCTATGCGTCCACTCGTCCGTTTAGGCTCAAACGGAAGCGCGTTCCTTAGCGATTTCTGCTTCGATGCCAAGCCCCAAATTGTGCAATCGCTGCAACACCGGCTTCACAGCAAGCCGCCACGGCTGGGGCGCGACCAGCGGTCGACTGCCATGATCGTGCCGATGCAAATCATGTTGGTCATCATCGATGATCCGCCGTGGCTCATGAAGGGGAGGGGGATGCCCACCACCGGGGCCAGGCCCATCACCATCATCAAATTGATGCACACATAGAAAAAAATCGTCGTGACCATCCCTGCGGCAAGCAGGCGCGAAAAGCGGTCTTGCGCGTTCATCGCCACGTTCAAGCCCCAGCGCAGCACCCAAGCAAACACGGCCAGCACAAACAATCCGCCCAGCATGCCCCATTCTTCGGCCATCGTGGCAAAGACAAAATCGGTGTGCGCTTCGGGCAAATAGTTGAGGTGGCTTTGCGATCCTTGGCCAAATCCTTTGCCAAACCAGCCGCCAGAGCCGATCGCGATTTTGGATTGGGTGATGTGATAGCCCGAACCGAGCGGATCGTTTTCCGGATCGAGAAACACGAACACGCGCCTGCGCTGATAATCGTGCAGCGCAAAAAAGAACGCCAGCGGCGCGATGATCGCGGCGGCGGCGGCCCCGCCGATAAACAGCCGAAGTGGCAGCCCGGCCAGAAACATTATCACCAGCGCGCCAAAGCTGATCGCCAGCGCGGTGCCCAGATCGGGCTGGAGGATCACCAGCAATCCGGGCACGCCCAGCAGCACCAGCGCGGGCGCAATCGCGCGCCAGCTTTGCGTCTCGCCCACCGGCAGCACGCTATAAAACCACGCGAGCACGAGCACGATGCCCGGCTTCATCAATTCGGATGGCTGCAGCGTCATAAACCCCAGATTGAGCCAGCGCTGGCTGCCGCCGCCAATCCCCCCGATCAGCTCGACCAAGACCAGCAGCAGGCACAGCGCGACATAAAATGGCAAGGCCGCGCGGCGAAACCATTCTTGCGGGATCCGCGCGATCACCATCGCCATCACCAGAAACACGAAAAACCGGGCCACATGGGTCGCCGCCCAAGGCTGAAAATGCCCGCCCGCCGCCGAATAGAGCACAGCCCCGCCAAACACGATCAGCAGCGTCAGCGGCACAATCACCTGCCATGGTTGGCGGGCAAGGGCGCTAGGGACATAAGCGCGCGGCATGCTTATTGCACCTGGGTTGCTGGCGGCGGAGCGGGGGCAACTGCGGCAGTTGCGGGCGCAGGGCTTGCGGCAGGATCGGGCACTGGCGCGGCCACGGGTTCCTGCGCGGGCGGCGCAGCCTCGGTCTGCGCTGCACTGGGTTCGGCCACCGGCTTGTTGTCTTCGGCCACGACCTGCGCCGCCTGTTCTTCATCCGGGGCTTGCGGCGCGCTGGCACCGAATTTGGCGGCAAAGGCGTTATACTTGGCCGCCATGCGCTGTTCCACATTGCCGCCCCATTGTTTTTCAAATCCGGCCAAAACATCCAGCGCTTTGGTCTGGTCGAACATATAGGTCATCACGTCGCGCGCCACAGGATAAGCCGCGCCCGATCCGCCGCCATGCTCGATCACCACCGCGCAGGCATAGCGCGGCTTGTCAAACGGGGCGAAGCAGATGAAATGGCCGTGATCGCGGTGCTTCCATAGTCCGCCCTTGCCATTGCCAATGTTCAGGCCAACAACTTGCGCGGTGCCAGTTTTTCCTGCCATCTCCACGCCGGGAATGGGCAGCCGCGCTCTTCCCGCCGTGCCGCGCCCATTGACCACCTCGTTCATCGCGGCATGAATGTAGTCAAGATGCTCTTGCTTCAGGCCCAGCGGCGCAGCATTGGGCGCGTGCCGGTCCATGATCAACCGGGGATTAAGCTGCAAGCCCGAGGCAATGCGTGATGCCATCACCGCCTGTTGCAGCGGATTGACGAGCATATAGCCCTGTCCGATGGTCGCGTTGACCGTGTCGTAGATCGCCCATTCTTTTTGATATTTTCGCTGTTTCCACGCCGGATCGGGCACCGTGCCAAAAGATTGGCCGGGATAAGGCATGGGAAAGGATTGCCCAAGCCCCAGCCGCCGCGCCATCGCCGCAATCGTTTCCATGCCGATTTTCTGGGCGAAATAATAAAAATACACATCGCACGATTGATAGATGCCCTTGGCCATGTTCACCGTGCCATGCCCCCGGTGGTTCCAGCAGTGAAACACCCGGTTGCCCACACGCAGGCCCCCGTTGCAAACAACCGAGGCTTCAGGATCAAGCCCAGCCTCCAAAAACGATAACGCCACCATTGGCTTTACCGTTGATCCCGGCGGATAAAGCCCGCGCAGCACTTTGTTGCGCAGCGGCACATGATCGTCTTCCGACAGCATTTTCCATTCGATCCGGCCGATGCCATCCGAAAAGCTGTTGGGATCAAAGCTCGGCATCGAAACCATCGCGAGCAAATCGCCGGTGAGGCAATCCATCACCACGACAGAGCCCGACTCCAGCCCCAGCCGCCGCGCAGCATAATCTTGCAAACCCGCATGGATGGTCAGCTGCACCGGCTTGCCCGGAATATCTTCGCGCGTGCCCAGATCGCGCACCACGCGCCCGCTTGCGGTCGCTTCCACGCGGCGCGCGCCAGGCACCCCGCGCAGCCGCACTTCGAAATGCTTTTCCAGCCCGTCTTTGCCGATCTTGAAGCCGGGTGTGACCAGCAGCGGATTGCGGTCTTGCTCATATTCCTCTGTTGATGCGGGGCCAATATAGCCTACCAGATGGCCCACCGCCGCGCCGCCGGGATAGAGCCGCGAAAATCCGCGCTGCGGGATCACACCGGGCAATTCAGGCAGGCGCACGCTCACTGCGGCAAACTTTTCCCAATCGAGGTTTGAGGCAACCTCCACCGGTTGAAACCCGCGCGATTTATCCAGTTTGTCGCGGATATCGCGCACTTTATCGGGCGAAAGGCCCAGCAGCTGCGCCAAGGTGCCCAATTCGGCATCAGGGTCGACCACTCGCTCCGGGATCAGATCGACCCGGAAATCGGCACGGTTAGAGGCAAGTGGCACGCCGATGCGGTCGATCAACCAGCCGCGCCGGGGCGGAATGAGCGTCAGGTTGACCCGGTTGCTTTCCGAAGCTGCGCGGTATTTGTCATTCTCGGCCACCGCCAGATAGCCCAGCCGCGCAGCCAGCAAAACGCCCACACTGGCCTGTCCCAACCCCAGCACAAACGTTCGGCGTTCGAACCGGTTCTTCAGAACAGCAGAGGTCATTGGCAACTTGGGCGTCACCTCATAGTCTCCGCAAAGGCAGCAGCCGGATGCCATCGAGCCAGGCGACAAGAAGGGTTATCACCGGGAACAAGGCAAGGCTGACCAGCAGTTGTGGGCCGATCACCATGGGCAAGGGATAGCCTGCGGCGATGCCCGCGATGATCGCAGCGATGAGGATGTAGGCGGTGATCAAGACGCTGGCAGCCAGCCAGTCTTGCGCAAAGCTGCGCCACAAAAAACGTTCGTCGATCACCTCCATCGCCAGCAGCACGAGCGACCACAGCAGGATGGCGCTGCCAAATGGCTGGCCGCTAAACAGATCGTCAAACAGACCCAGCGGAAGTCCGGCCCAAATCGGCAGCAGTCCCGGCCGCAAGATTCGCCACGCGAG
>JBBRXQ010000055.1:0-9186 GCA_038238515.1 Sphingomonadales bacterium
CTAACGCTCGTCTAGTTGCAATAAAGCTTCGGCATTTCATTGCGCTTCTGCGAGGGTCAAGCAAGGGACTGCGTAGCGCAGCCTCCGACTATGCGGAGCGAAGCAGCCTGTTGCTTTTCGAGTGCGGCAGCGGGCTAGCGAACAGACACGCCGTGCCGCGCAGCTACGTGGGGATATCCATCCCTGACCGACTAATCTTGCCGACTTCTGTCTAAGGTTACTTGAGTGACAAGGCTCTTGGCGCCCGTATACAAATCTTTCACCCATGGCCCGAACCCAGGAGCTATTGCTATGACCCGACAAGCTAAAGTGGAATTGCGCGATCTTCACATCGCAGCCTCAATCGGGACATACAGGCCGGATGAAATTGTGCCCGATGCGCATATTCTGAATTTGATGCTGATGATCTCGCCGGACCTCGTTCAAGTCGCAGCCGATGATATGGCTGGCGTTTTCGACTATGATCCGCTGATTTCGCAGATCGATGAGATTGCCCGCAGCCAGAAGTTCGAGACTCAGGAGTACCTGATGTCACTCATTGTAAATGCTTGCGCGGCTTACCGCCAGATTGAAGCCGTTGACATCAGCATGAGGAAGCAACCTGTGCGTGCAGGAACGGGTTCGCTGGGCGTCCGGCTGTCGCTGGGCACAAAGGATATGGCCAAGCTGCGCAAAGACAAACGATGACCCCGACTAAGCACATGTTTTACTTTTAGACCTCGCGGCGACCGGAAAACTGACAGATACGTTTGCGCCGGGCGCCCGCGCCGAAATATAATTCGCGCAGCGTGTGACCTGACGCGGATTTCCTGCGAAGTACCGGTATGATCTTCGAGCACCCTTTCGGCGCGCGGTCGGATGACGCAACTTTGCAGGCGCTGGCCGATCTGTTGCCGTTGCTCGTTTCGAGCGAGGATGCCGCGATTGTGGCGTTTCATCGGTTGGCGCGCGACGATGCGTTTGATCGGGCGGGGGCGATCGCGCTGGCCGCGATCGAGGCCGAGGAGCGGGTGCACTTTGCGCTGGTTGATGCGCTGAGCCAGCATTTACCTCCGGCGGCGGACGCGCGCGCGGCGCGGCATGCGGCGCGGCGGTTTCACGGCGCGATTGCAGCGCCCGATGCGGCGGGCGCGCTGGCGGTGGTGGCCAGCATCGATGCGGGGATTTGCACCATCTTGAGCCGGCTGCTGCGCAGCGGCGGCGTGCGGCGTGTGCCGCGCGCGGAGGCTATTCTCATGAGGATCCATCAGGAGGAGGCGGGCCATGTCGCGGTGTCGCGGCGGCTGGCGCTGGCATCGCCAGAGGCTATTTCCGGTGGCGCGGGGGCGCTGCTTTCTCGCGCACGTAATGCCCGCAGCGAGCTGGCTGTTCTTGTGCTGCATTTCGGGCATGGGCTTGAGGCGCTGGGGGTGGATACCGACCGGCTGGTGCGCGATTTGGGCCGCGTGCCGCTCGGCTTGCTATCGTGACATGACTGACGTGATAGGACTTTCGTGATAGGGCGTACGTGGTTTTCACAAGGCGAACTGGCGGTGCTAGGAACGGGAAGCGCGCTGCCCGGCGCGCCTGTTTCGAACGAGGAACTGATCGGCAAAGTGCGCGTGTTCGATCCTGCGCTCAGCGCGCGCAGCGCCGAGCGGCTGGGCGCGCGGCTGGGGGTTGGCGCGCGCCATTTGAGCCGCAATTTCGCATCGGCGATCGAAGGCCCGGTGCCGGGCATGACCAATCCTGAGCTTGGCGCGCGCGCGCTAAACGCGGCGCTGGGCGAAGCGGGGCTTGCCGCGAATGATCTGGGCTATCTAATCGGCCATACCGCAACGCCAGCACAGCCGCTGCCGGGGAATATTGCCGCTGTTGCCGATCTAGTCGGATTTGATGGACCGCACATTGAATTGCGGCAGGCCTGCACCGGCTTTGCCAATGCGCTGATGATCGCGTTTGGCCTGCTGGCAAATAAGGATAACGCGCCGATTGCCATCATTGGATCTGAGACGGGCTCGGTGTTTTTCGATCCGCGCGGGGTTTCGGGCAACGCGGCGCAGCGGGTGAACATGATGCAAATGGGCGACGGCGCAGCGGCGATCATCCTCGCCCCGCCGCGCGCCGGGCTGCCGACCCTGTCGCGCGCGTGGTTTGGCACCACCGGTCATGGCCGCGCACCGGGAATCGAAATGCGTGGCGGCGGCTCTAATGCGCCATCCACTGGCGGATCGGTGGCGCAGTTTCGCCAAGATTTTGCCGCCATTGGCGAGGCTGGACCAGCACTGTTTGCAGCCAGTGCGGCGGCGGCGCGCCATCAAGGTCTGCGCGTGGAGGCGGCGGACTGGATTGTTCCGCATCAGGCCAATGGCAAGATGGATGGGGTGATGGCCGAACTGCTAGGCGTTTGCGCGACACGGATTTTCGTTAATGCTGGGCGCGTGGGCAATACCGGCTCGGCGGCGATCTGGCTCGCGCTGGCAGATCTGCGCGCAGGCGAGCTGGCGCGCGGCGCACAAGTGATCGCATTGGGGGCCGAGGCGACCCGATATCTGCACGGCGGATTTTCTTATGTCCATTGAGGGAGCGGGAACGGCGCGCATCGATGTGGCGGGGCTGGGCAAAAGCTATGGCGGCCAGCGGGCGATCTCTGGGTTTGATTTGCGCGTGACGGGCGGCGAGCTGATCGCGCTGGTGGGGGCCAATGGCGGGGGTAAAACGACCAGCTTGCGGATGCTGGCAGGGCTGATCGCACCCGATGCGGGCATGGGCCATGTGCTGGGCCGCGATGTGCGGCAGCCGCAGCGCGCCGACCGCGCGCGGACAGGGTTTATGACGCAGCGGATCGGACTTTATCCAGAACTGACGGTGCGCGACAATCTGATGTTTCGGGCGCGTATGCACGGGCTGGAGCGCGCCGGAGCGCGGGTGGATCAGGCGATTTCGGGCCACGGACTGGCGCGCTATGCCGCCGTGCGCGCGGCGCATCTTTCTGTCGGTTGGGCGCGGCGGGTTCAATTTGCGGCGACGCTGCTTCATGCGCCGCCGCTACTCCTGCTCGATGAGCCAACCGCCGGGCTTGATCCCGTCACGCGCGAGGACATCTGGGAGCGGCTCGCGGCGCTGGCCGATGCGGGATACAGCGTGATCGTGAGCACGCACGATTTGGCCGAAGCAGAGCGTTGCGCGCGGCTGGTCTATTTTCAAGATGGCGAAGCGGATGGGCCGATGACACCCGAAGTTCTGCGCGCACGCGGCGGGGCGGCGACGCTGGATGCCGCCGTGATCGCGCTCGCGCGGCAGGCAGCGTCGCTGAAGGCTGGGGCGCGGAAGGTGGAGGCGCGATGATCGGCCGGATTTTGGCGATGGCCTGGGTCGAAATGCTAAGGCTATTACGCACGCCTGCGGCGTTCACGCTGATCCTGGCGGTGCCCGCGTTTCAGGTGGTGCTGTTTGGCTATGCGATCCGCCCGCAAAGCACCGAGGTGCGCGTGGCGATTGCCGCGCCTGCGCCAGATGCCGGAGTGGGCGCGGCCACGCGGCTGCGCGCCGAGCCAAGCGTGCGGGTGATGGGCGGCGTTTTGCCGCCCGGCGGAGCAGCGCAGGCGGTGCGGGAAGGCGGCGCGGATATCGCGGTTGAGATCCCCGAGGTGCGATCGTTTTCGAATCCGTTTGCGCCGATCCGGCCGGTGCGGCTGATCGTTGATGCGACCAATCCGGCGCTGACCGAGGCGGCGGTGGCGCGGCTTACGGCGGGATATTGGCAAGATGCGGCGCAGCGCGGCGATCTGGGTGCGCCGTCGCTTGTCGTCGAGCGGCTTAACAACCCGGATGCGCGGTCTGATTGGCCGTTTTTGGCGGGGCTGATCGGGGTGACGGTGATGATCAGCATGGTTATGCTGGGTTGCCTCAGCCTGGCGCGCGAGCGCGAAGGCGGCACGTGGGAGGCGCTGATGACGCTGCCCGCGAGCCGGTTTGAATTGCTCGCGGGAAAGGCGCTGCCATACGTGGTGATCGGGACTGTGCAGGGGCTCAGCGTGCTGGGTATCGGGGCGGCGCTGTTTGCGCTGCCGCTGCGGGGCGCGATTTTGGCGCTGTGCGGGCTGCTCCCGCTGTTTGCAGGCGTCCATTTCCTGATCGGCTTTGCCATTTCGGCGCGCGCGCGCACGCAGATTGCCGCGTTGCAGGGTGCGGTGGCGTTTTATCTGCCCGCAATGCTGCTGTCGGGCTTTCTCTATCCGTTTGAAACGCTGCCGCTGTGGGCACAGCGCATCGGCGCGGTGTTTCCGCTGACGCATTTTGTTGCGGCGGCGCGCGATGTGCTGATCCGGGGGGCGGGCGCGCCAGCGGTTTTGGCGGCGCTTTGGCCGATGTTGGCGGCGGCGAGCGGGATCGGCGCACTGGCCCTGTGGGCTGGATCGCGCCGGATCGATTGATGAAGAATTTCGTGCGGCTGTAACCAGCCTGCTGCGCCGCGCGTATTCCCATTCGACCACCTCTTGTAACAAGCGAGAAACCGATGATGACCTGGTTAAAGAGCGCACTTTTCTCCGTGGCAGTGCTGGCTGGCGCTTCTGGCGCGCATGCAGCCGAAGAGCGCAAGTTCGATGCCGCGACCTTTGCCGCAGCGCAGGCCGCCGGACGCCCGGTGCTGGTTGATGTGGCGGCGTGGTGGTGCCCGGTTTGCGCCTCGCAAGGGCGCACGATCAAGGCGATAACGAAGAGCAACCCCGCCTATGACAAGTTGCTGATTTTGAAAATTAATTATGATGGTCAGAAGGCCGAATGGCGCAAACTGGGCGTGCTGAAGCAGGCCACGCTGATCGGCTATCGCGGCACCAAAGAAGTGGGCCGGGTCGCATTTCAGACCAACAAGGAGCTGATCGGCAACCTGCTGGCGGCGACGGTCAAGTAATCCGCGCTATCCAAAAGGCAGCGCGGGCAAGGTTGCTCAGCTTTTCGCGCGCGCCTTATGGATCATGCCGACGATCAGCGCGATCACGCCGCCGATGATCAATCCGCAAACCCCTGAAAATCCGGCATCGGCCAGCCAGTGAACAAACCCGCTGCCGCCACCAACATGCTTGATGAAGGCTGGCGTTGCGTGGAGGCCATGAACGATGATCCCGCCGCCGACCCAGATCATCGCTGCTGTGCCCACCACCGTTAGCGCCCGCAGCAGCCACGGCATTGCCTCTACTAAACCCCGTCCCAAGGCGCGGAACGGCGAGAGACGGTTTTTCGCCAAGTGGACGCCAATATCATCCATCTTCACAATCAGCCCGACAAATCCATAAACGCCCGCCGTTACTGCGAGAGCAACGAGCGCCAGCCCTGCAGCCAAAGTCCCGGCATTGTCCCAGCTCACGGGGATAGGCGCGCCATTGGCGTCGGTGATGAGATCGGCCAGCGCGATCGCCATAATCTCGCCCGATAGGATAAAGTCTGTCCGCACCGCCCCGGCGACCTTTTCCTGCTCAAGCAACGCGCCGTCTGCGCCGGGCGATTTGGGATCGATTTCTTCGCCCGCATGATGCCCGGATAACGCATGGATAATCTTTTCCGCGCCCTCAAAGCAGAGATATGCACCACCGACCATCAGAATAGGCGTGATCAGAAATGGCGCAAATGCGCTTAGCGCAAGCGCGGCGGGCAGCAGAAACACCAGCTTGTTGCGCAGCGAACCCACCGCGATTTTCCAGATAATTGGCAATTCGCGATCGGGGGTGAACCCGGTGACGTAGGTCGGCGTAACGGCGGCATCATCGATCACGACGCCGGCGGCTTTTGCGCCGGCTTTGGTTGCTGCCGCGCCGACATCGTCGATCGAGGCGGCGGCAATTTTGGCAATTCCAGCAATATCGTCGAGCAGGGCGGCGAGACCAGAGGGCATGGGGCAATCCTGTAGGGGCTAAGAGGATGCGCCCTTCATTGGCATCCTAACGCCGTCTCCGCTAGCCGCCGCGTTGGCCCCAATGCTTATGGGCTCGCTTATGGAGTGGTCAGCACATAGACTTGCTGCCGGAAAACCTGGCTTTTTCCGCTTACTTTGAGCGCGATGGGCGCTTCGAGTCGGATTTTCAGCGTTGCCGCTTGGTCTGGATCAAGCTCGATGCGGTAATCGCCGGCGGGCAGCCGTTCGAACAAGTAGAAGCCATCGGATTCGGTGCGCGTGGTCGCCGCGATTGTGCCATCGGCGCGCACCACCCGCAGCCGCAGCCGCGATACGGCGCGGTCTTCCTTGCTGGCGCGGAAATAGGCAGTGCCTTCGAGATCGCTCAGCGAGACGATGGCAAAATCGCTGACATGGATGCGCCCGGGGCGCGGCACCAGCTCGATGCCGGGACGCACGGCGGCCAGCGAGATATCAGGCAAGCTATCCGCATCGACCCGGATCGAGGCGCGTGTGCCGTCGCCCAGCCCGGCGATCAAGGCGCGCCCGTCTCTGTCCGTTTTGCTTTCCTCGTTGCTTGAAAGAAAGGTGACGCCCTGAACCGGAGTTTCGCCCGGATCGAAGCGGCCGTTGCCGTTATCATCGGCAAAGGCGCGCAGCGCTGCAGCGCCTCCCGCCGCCAGCCCGGGCCGGGCAAGAAACATGCGGCCAGTGAGCGGGTTGCGCCCAAAACTAAAGCCCAGCCGCATGGTGAAGCTATAGGTTCCCGAAGGTACGCCATAACTTCCGTCAAACGCCAGCGATGCCGCGCTGAGCCGGCGGATAGCCGAGAAGCCAAGCCTTGTTTCGTGATCGGCGAAGGTGTGCGACACGGCGGCGCGCAGCTCGGTGCGCGGGCCAAAGCTGCGATCGGCGGCGATGGTGGCGGCGATCAGCTTTGGCCCCGGCAAAATCCCATAATCGAAGCTGGCGCGGTAGCGCGTGCGCGAGCCCGCCAGCGTGGCCAGATCGAATGAGCCGGTCATCCGATTGCTTGTGGGGCTGCTGGGCGAACGTGTGCTCGCGTATTCCAGCGTATTGGACAGGATCAGCCCGCTGAGCGGCAGCGAAGCGCGCAGCGCGGCGTCTGTTTGGAGGCGGCCATCGGCAAATTCGATCCGGCGCAGCCGCGCGGTGAGCGGCAGCGAGCGCCCGCCTCCGCCCAGCCGAATGGTCGTATTCAGATTAAGCTCGGTCGCGCGGCGCAGCGGATCGGCGGTGAAGGCGCGCACTTCATCAATCGCGCCGCCCGTATATTCGGCGTGATTGAGCGCATAGGTAACCCCCAGCAGCTTGCCGCCCACGCCGATTTCCGCGCTTTTGCCGCCGCCATCCTGCACCCCCAGATCAAGCCGCAACGCGGTCGAGCCCAGCCCGGTGCGCAGGCCAGCCGTGGCGAGCCAGCGATTGCGCCAAGCGCCTGGAACCCCGGTTTGGTAAAACCCAGCACCAATCGCGGCGGTGAAAGCGCGCGAAATCCCATAGCCAATCTCGGCAGAACCGCGCCATGCGCCAAAATCCTGGCCGGGGATAAACTGCGGACCGCGCACGCCCAGCAGATTGACATCGCGCTGCGCGATGCCTGCACTGTAGAGAAATTGCCCCGGCGTGAGCCGCCCATCGCCCACGGTGATGCGGCGCACCACCTCGCGGCGCTGGCCCTGCGGACCATAAAACACCAGCCGGAACACATTGAGACCGAAATCGACGGGCGTTTGCAGGAACTGATACTGGCCGTTGATCGCGCGGCTGGTCGATCCGATCAGTGTGTTATTGCGATAAAGCTCAACCTCATACCCAGTCGCCAGATCGCCACGTAGATCGATGTTGTCAAAAATCGAAGCCTGCTCAAGCGGGGTGTTGGTGACGAATGCTCCGCGTCCGTTTACCCCGCGCAGGCCGACGGGCAAAGCGGCGGTGGCGACATCGCCAAGCTGAAATTCGGTGGCTTTGAGCGGCCCTAGCAGATCGCCATCTGGATCGCGGCGACCGAGTTCTATGCGCGCGGCCGTGAGCCCGTCGCGGGTGGAGGCACTGGCAAAGATCCGCGCGGTCATGAACGCCAGATCGCCGGCAACGCGAAAATCGCCTTCGATCCGTGGTCCCCGAGAATCGTCGGCGATCGCGCGCAGTTCGGCCTCGCTCAGCGGAACAGAGACCGCGCGCCACGGTGTCTCTTCGCGCGCAAAGCGCTCGGTCGGCGCGCGCGCCGCGCGGCTGCCAAGCCGTTCGCGCAAGCTTTCGCGATTCTGGCGTTCTTCAAAAGGGAAAGGTTCGCGGGTTTTGACTGAAACCGTCTGGCCGCGCAGATCCACCTTGAGATCGAGCGGAAACAGCGCGGCAAAGCGATCGGCACGCAGATAAAGCTCGCCTTCGTAAGCCACTGCATCAGCCCGGCCCAGCGCGACGGGCTTGCCCGCAACCATCAGCGTGCCCGCGCGCAGATTGAGCACCAATGTGCGCGTTTCATCCAGAAACCAGCCGCTGGCATAATTGCCATCGTCGCTGATTGCGATCGGCAGATCGAGGAACCGGGTGAGCGCGCCCAGCGGCAGATAGACCCCGCTGCGCAGGCCATAGCCGGTGACCGTGTCGCTAAGCTCGCCCTGCGGAGTTTCGATCTGGAGGATGAGTTCATCATCATCGGTGAACACGGGCGCAGGCCCAGACGCAGGCGCGCTATTGGCAACGCCGCCGCCGCTGCTGATCGGCGCTGGGGCAAAGGCGGCGGCGGGTGCAGGCGGGCCAGGCGCAGTTTTGAACGCAGGCCCGGGCGCTGGAAACGCGGATGCGGTGAGCGGCGACTTTGGCGGTGGCATCCCGAAAGCGGGCTTTGGCAGCGATGGCGGGAGGGGCCTTTGAATGCTGCGCGAAGCGCGCCGGGGCTTGGAAGGCGCGGCGGCGGCAAGCGCAAGGGTCGGATTTGGCAGCGCCGGGCCAGATAGTGACGAGATTGGGCGCGCGGTGGTCACCGCGATCTGGGCGGTGGCCTGCGGGTGGGCAGCGGGCTTGGCGGCGTTGCGCATTGGCTTGGCCGGGGCAGTGGCTGCTGGTTGCGGAGCGAAAGCAAATGCGGCGGACGGCTTTGGCGGCAGGGCGGCATGCCCGAATGCGGGTTGTGGCAGGCGCACCGCTGGCGGCGTTGCGGGTTCGGGCACCAGCGATGGCGCGGTGGGTTGCTGGATCGCTGGGACCGAGCTCGGTTCGGATTGGGCGAACTTGGGCTGAGTCAATTCGATTTGGGCCAGTTCGATTTGGGCCAGTTCGATTTGGGC
>JBBRXQ010000056.1:0-9063 GCA_038238515.1 Sphingomonadales bacterium
CGGCGCAGGCGATATCGCCCGTCGCGAAATGCTTCGAACATACCCTCAACCGAAGGGTGATCAACTGGTCCAGCTTCGGCATCACCAAGCAAGTTTTGCTGACTGACATAGGCTACGTAGCTGTTTTCGTCATTTTCGGCGAGCAGGTGATAAAACGGCTGCTCGCGCGGTGGGCGCATTTCAGACGGGATCGATTCGTACCATTCCTCACTATTAGCAAAGACCGGATCGATATCGAAAACTACCCCGCGAAAATCGAACAATTTGTGGCGCACTACATCGCCAATAGCGAAGCGCGCACGCGCAACATGAGGAGCGTCGATCTGACGACCGGCCTGAGGGGAAAAAAAACTAGCTCGATCCATGATCCCAATATAGGTTTTTCGCGGCGCGGTGACAAGCGACACCTTGAGGATTGTGGTTCCCAAGCAATACCTGCGGCAACACGGTCGACGATTTGCCTCACCTTTCTTCTTGGCAAGAGCAAGGCTGTGCGCTAATCGCTCGCCTCCTCGACCGGGACGGGCTTCGCCCTGCTCACTACACTTCGCGGAGAGGTGGCAGAGTGGTCGAATGCACCGCACTCGAAATGCGGCATACCCGCGAGGGTATCCAGGGTTCGAATCCCTGCCTCTCCGCCAGTCTATCATTCCTATGACACCGCATATATCCAAAGGCCGCAGAAATGCGGCTTTTTCCGCGTACTGAAGATCGAAAATGTTTTTTTTATGTTCGCTTCAACCTGATCCATAGTGTGGGTCTGAGTGTGGGTTTGGGAAAGGCTGGCGTCATGGGTAAGCTGACAGCAATCAGCATAACACGCCTTAAAGAACTGGGCCGCTACTCTGATGGGGAGGGCCTAAACTTGAGGCTCGCAGCACCAGCGCATGGGAGCTGGATACTGAGAGTTCAGGCCAATGGTAAGCGCAGCGATATCGGCCTCAGGACGCTTCCCGAAATCGAACTCGGCGAAGCGCGCGATGCGGCCCGCGAGTTTCGCAAAAAACTGAATGCCAAGCTCAATATGCAAGGATAGGCTTTTGCGCGCTGTAATCCTTGGGCGCGTTACGCCAGCGCAATCCGTTCCTGATCACGAAGATGATACCGCTGGCGATCCGCCGATCATCTATCCAAGGAACCCGTGCGACAACGGAAAATATGCCTCAATCTGGGGCATCTGCGCCTCCTTGCGCTGCGATTGGATCAATCTATCGTCGGTACTGCAAGAACTATAATAGGTCCTGAGCCTAGATCAGCGGCGCCTTCGTTCGTCGCATTGAATGCCTGCCATGTTCGGACGATACAGCGTCTTCTGCGCCATGCTTGCCCGCTGAAAAACGGCTGTCGGATCGGGCGGTCGGGCGGAATTCGGATGGTGCCGGGGGATCGGGCTGTTGCCGAGGCTTTGCCTTATTCGGCCTCAGGCACCAGCATATAGCCTTCGCCGCGCATCGTTTTCAGCACGGTGGGCTTGGCGGGATCGAACTCGATCTTCTTGCGCAGTTGCGCGATCCGCATATCGATCGAGCGATCGTAGGGGGCCCACTTCTTGTGGTGCGCCAGATCGAGCAACTGATCGCGGGTGCAGCGGGCGGCGCGGGTTGGTGATGAACGTAAAGAGCAGCTCGTATTCCATCGTGGTGAGCTTAACCCGCTCGCCATGCTCATCAAACATCGCCTTCATTTCGGTATCAACCACGCAGCGGCCTACCTTTACACGGGCAGAGGGCGGCCCTGTGCCAGATTGCCCGTCATCGTGCGGCGCAGGATCCCCTTGGTCTGGGCGCGCAATTCAGTGGTGTCAAATGGCTTGGCCAGATAATCGCCCGCGCCCATTTCAAACCCGACCACGCGCTCAGTGGTCGATCCCATTGCGGTGAGCATGAGCACCGCAGCATGGCTTTCGCTGCGCAACCAGCGGGTGAGCGACAGGCCGTCCTCGCCGGGCATCTGAAGATCGCAGACCACCAGATCGGGCCGAACTTTGGCACCAAGCGGCGCAGTGCGATGCCATCTTCGGCTTCGGCCACCTCATAGCCCTCCTTGCCGAGAAAATCGGTCAGCAGCACGCGCACATTTGGATCATCATCGCATACATGATGCGCACGCCTGCACTCATGTCCGGTCCTCTGGTGTGATAGGCAAAGTGATAACAATGGCACAGCCCGGCGTATGATGTTCGTCGATGCGGATCGTGCCATGATGCGCCTCGACCACACCGCGCGCCATCGCCAGCCCAATGCCGCCGTCTTCACCAAACGGCTTGGTCGTAAAGAAAGGTTCGAACACGCGCGCCATCGCATCGGCGCTCAGCCCCGGACCATTGTCCTCGATACGCACCACGGCATGTTCGTCTGCGTTGCTTGTGTGGATGGTGAGCGCGCGCGCCATCATGCGTGCCAAGCGCTAGCTGGGCATTCATGATCAGTCCCACCGCAACTTGGACCAGCTGATCATGATCGCCCTCAATGGCTTCAACTGCTGGATCAAACCGTGTGGTGAGCGCGATTTTGTGCTGGCGCAGGCCATAGGCCGAAAATTCGAGCGCGCCTTCGATCAACTGATTGAGATCAACCGATGCGCGATTGGTGGCGCCCTGCTTGGCCACCGCCAGAAACGTAAGAATGATCCAGCGGCAGCGATCCGCTGCATCGCGCAGCCGCCTGATCGTCTTTTCTTCCGATGTTCCCGCCAGCAAGGCTTTGAGCATGGCCGCGCGGACGATCATGACCGCCAGCGGATTGTTCAGTTCATGCGCCACCCCGCCCAGCAGCGTGGCCAAAGCGCCCAGTTTTTCGTTTTGGTGGATCTGTTCGCGCTGCCGGGCCACTTCGGCTTCCATTGCGCGGCAATCGGTTAGATCGCGAACGAACGCAGCGAGCACGCTGTGCTCGCTCTGGGTGATCTCCTCGATCTGGATCTCAATCGGAAAATGATGGCCGGCGGCATGGAGTGCTTCCAGCTCGACCCGCTTGCCCACGACTTTGGGCTCGCCGGTCGCGATATGATGCGCCAGTCTGCGCTTGTGCGCGGCGCGCAAATGGACAGGGACGATGGTCTCGCCGATTTGTTTGCCGGCCATTGCCGACGCCTCGTGGCCAAAGATGGCGGTGGCAGCTCCAGCAACGACACCATGTATGGCGCTGCCAGCAATGATATACTGCAAGGCGACGCCAATTCGGACACTTTATAGAGCGGGACGGGCAATGACATTTTTTTCGGTGGAAATGATCTTTAATATGGCTTCGGGCCCGACAACGACGGCAATGACAAGCTCTACGGCGGCTTTGGTTCGGACTATCTTTCAGGCGGCGCCAGCAACAATATTCTAAGCAGTGGCAATGAAATATCGGGGAAAACCAAAGCAATTGATACCGTGGTCGGCGGCCCTGGCAATGATACCTACATCAATGACGGTTCGAGCATCATGGTCGAACTGGCCAACGAGGGCACCGATACTGTTCGATTCTACGGTTCCTCGATCACCCTGTCGGCCAATATCGAAAACCTTACCTACACCAATCGTCCGAGGGGTTCGGGGCTTAACTACCAAGGCCTCAGCACTGTCACGGGCAATGCCATGGCCAACATTATCACCGGAAACGACGAAGCCAACTCGTTTTCCGGGCTGGTGGGCGCGGATACTTTGAACGGTATGGGCGGCGATGATATCCTGCGCGGCGGGAATGACAACGACGGGGTCTATGGCGGCGACGGCAACGACACGATGAGGGGCGGAAACGGCAATGACGAGCGTGGTGGCAACGCTGGCAACGACATCATCTACGGCGATGCGGGCAACGACACGGCCTATGCCGGAGAGGGCGCGGATACCATTTATTGCGGCGCAGGATATGATGTAATCTACGGCGAAGGCGGCGACGACACCATCCGTGGCGGCGAATTGGCTGATACGATCTATGGCGGCGATGGAGCAGACCGGATCTATGGCAACGGCGCGATGGACGTGCTGTTTGGCGGCGCCGGAAGCGATACCTTCATCTTTGCGGCTGTGTCTGACAGCTTCATCGGCACCGGCATCAACAGAATCCAAGACTTCGCCTGCGGAACTGACAAGATCGGGCTCAAACTGATCGACGTCAATTCCGCGTTGGCTGGTGATCAGGCGTTCACTTGGAGCGGTATGTCGTATCCCGGCAGCGGCAAAGCAGGATCGCTCTGGGGCGAACACTTCGATGCCTCCACCTAAAGCAGCGAATTTATTCGGGTTTACGGCGACACCAATGGCGACGGAACTGCCGATTTTCAGATCGACGTGCTGAACGCCACAACGCTATCAGCGGCAAATTTCGTCCTCTGATCACACACCCTTGTTGCCGGATCGGCCGGGGTCGCCATCACGCGGCCCCGGCCATCCCGGCTATCAAAAGAACAATTGGCGCGAAACTGCGCGCCTAGCGATGGCGTGAGCTAGGCCGACAGAGGATATTCCCGATCGAGCATAATGAGTATGCAATAGCCTAAGCGCTGGCGGACAGCGGCAAATCGATGATCATGAAGTTCGGTTCAAGTTGCGCGAAGAATCTGGTTCGTTCATTTGGTCATTGGCGAACCATCATGAACTCTGCCGGGCCTCCCCGACATACTCGGCAAAGGCGTTTGCTTACGGCGGGAATTGGCGCAGAAAGTGTAGTGGCCAAAGGTATTATTCGAGCTGATCGTCCCGCAAAAGCTGTCTACCAGTTAACCAGATGGAACTGCCGATTTCAATCCGGCCGGATCTCGCGTTTGAAGAATTTTGTTTGGGCTCACCAATCCCTTACGGGCACACAATCGGCTGCCCCATCTCTATGAACTGAAGCGTCCCGATTTTTTGCAGAGGCTATTTGGTTTGGGTCTCGCAATCATGCCGAGATTCTCAAGGGCAGCATAATAATTGGCTTCCGCCGCGGCGGGGTCTGCGTGCTGATTGAAGCCAAGAAGGGGCGCCACTGCGCGCCGGTCGTCCTCATAGCGTGCTGACATACCGGCCAACGGTACCCAAAGCCGCTTCAACGCCAGTGCCGCCGTCCGGTTCCGCTAAGCTCCAAATTCGGCTAAGACTGGGGAGGGAGGCAACGGTGCTCTAATGGTCAACACGGACCACTTAGTGGGGCCAGTTAGGGCGGGGTCCATCACCCTCTCAGTCAAGCACCGTCTGCTATTTATCGAGGATTGGCCGAAAATGCCGGACATCCGACCAAACTTTCCAAACAAATATTACGAATACGACAGACCACATGACTAAGATTGTCAAATCGAAACGGCGTAACCCAAAAAAATGAGCCTCGAATAGCTGTGGTCCGAGTGAAAATGCAACAAATACCCAGACCATTATTAAAATACGAAGTTCTGTCGCACCCATCCCGTGGTAAGCGAGGTGGTGAATTTTAAGTATAAGCACTTTAAGGTAAGTATAACTCGAAAATAGGAGATACATGGAAAGCGCTAATAGGGCCGAGAACATAGTAAAAAATGGTGAGAGTCCCAATCCAACAAATATCAATGTCATTGAAATGAGATCACAGGAGTGATCAAAAAAATATCCGAAATCAGGTCGTTCAATATTGCGATAACGCGCAATAGTACCATCAAGTGAATCACCAAGCCAATTTAAAGAAAGGCCAAAAAATGCAAAGCAAAGAAACCACAGCGATAAATGAGAGGCAACAAATCCACCAAGTACGAAAACTGCTCCAAATAATCCGACTACAGTCATATGATCGGGGGCTACGAACAATGGCAGTCGTGCCACCAACCACGCTAACACTTTGTGTTCGTAGTACGCTAGAAGGCTGTTGTTCACTCGCAAATGATGAACAGGTTTTTGAACCTCCTGATCTGCTACGACCTCGAGAGCTTGCAATATTTTTGATGGATAGTTCACCAGCGAGACATCTCCGAACAAATTTGCAAACGGCCAAGCCAAGTTATTCTTGGAGCTCCGACAGATTTTTTCAACTCCTCCTGCCGGGAAAAAACGTTCACTTTCGTTACAACACTCTCAATTTTCTCATAACTTATGGCGGCCTGATCGTGCTCTCACATATTATAAGGACATTATAGGCCCTATACTGGAGGGGAAAATTCATCTTTTGGCTTATGATATGAGCCCCTGATTTTACTCCAAATGCGATTAGAGTCCGGCCTGATGCTGACGGACTCATGAAGCGGATCCAATTTACGGAAGATCAGATTATCGGGGTGCTGTGCGAGACAGAGGCAGGTGCGAAGACGGCTGATCCCGCCCGTCGAAACCGAACGACGCTGCTATACCATGTTGGACCACGTCCTAATGGCCGCATAACTCTAACCAATTTGCCTGCGGCAATCCGGGGGCGGTTCGAACTAAGAGCATAATTTAAACCTATCTGACTTAATTTTATAGCCCGCGACAGCACGGCATGATTGAGCGAGAGTCGCAGCTTGTTGTCCCGCCACAGGTCGAACCAGCGCCGCACCGTCGAGACCGGCGTGAAACACGGCGGAAGCATCCGCCACGGCAGACCGCCACGCAGCACGCACATAATCGCCTCGACAATCCGCCTGGGTGGCCATTTACGCAGACGCCCCAAATGGGAAGGCGGCAGACGGAAAGGCTCCAGCAGCGCCCATTCGCCATCGGTCAAATCGCCCAGCAAAGCAAAGTCTGCGCGGGCATATTGAGCCCGAGTGGTATATATCCAGACCGTTGATCTCCGGAAGTTTTCGCAATAACCCCTGAATCAAAGACTTGAGCTGGCGTCAATCTAACCTGCTGATACTTAACACCTTAATTTCGGACGATGCCCTTAAGGCAATTGAACTTTGGCAATCTCGGCGCGGTTCAAGCTAGCAAAATCTTTGCACCATCAATGGAAACATAAAGATGCTCCAAATCATAGCTTATGACATCATGCGATTATTTATTGGACCAGCATTTTTGACACCTCGGGGGATCGACAGAGTAGATTTTGCGCTCGCGCGCTATATTTTTTCTGGAAAAAATAACGCAAGTATTGGAATATTGCCAACTCCTTTTGGAGTTTATGCTTTTTCTTCATCCCAAGTTGACAGTTTATTAAATTACCTAGAAAAAATATGGGCTGAAGACTATTTTTCGGAAAATGATCAAAAACTTCAGATTTTATTTTGTAAAATGGGGATTAAAGATTTCCATTCAGATCCAAAAATTCCAGTTCAGCCTCATTTTTTTCGAAATAAAGTGCAGCGCATGGTCAAGATGTTGTACACAACGAAATTTTTTCCGCAGGGATTTGCTAGCCGTACAGTTCCAGCCAATGCTATTTATCTAAATGTGGGGCAACTCGGCTTGGCGATGCCATCCTTCTTCAATTGGCTTTCAAAACGTCCCGATATCATCTCTATCATGATGCTGCACGATGCCATCCCTATCAAACATCCGCAACTTGTGAGCCCAAAGGCGACTACCTATCATAAGCAAATGATAAAGACCGCTGCAAAGCGCGCACATTATCTGATCTTCAATTCAAACTGTACGCGCAAAAACGTAAACGAAGTGATGCTTGAACTGGGCCTGTCTTGCCCCCCATCGTTGGTAAGATCCCTCCCGCTTCCTGCAGCGTATCTCGGTGACGTGGCCACGCTCACCAATCTTTCAGGCACGCGGTATTTTGTCGCGGTTTCGACGGTCGAACCGCGCAAGAATTACACGCTGCTCTTGCGGATTTGGGAGCGTTTCATCGTAACAATGGGGGCCGCCGCACCGCATCTCGTTATTGTTGGCTCACCGGGAAAGGGTGCCGAGCAGATACTAGCTCCTCTCAAATTAGACGCCGACCTTGCAGGCAGGGTTCATCATGTGGTCGGTCTGTCGAGCCCGTCCTTGGCCGCGCTGGTCCTGGGAGCGACGGGGATGTTGTGCCCATCATTTGCAGAGGGCTTTGGCCTCCCTGTGCTTGAGGCTAGTGCGATGGGGGTGGCGACGATTGCTAGCGATATTCCGGCCCATCGCGAGGTAGGTGCGACGGGGACAATTTTTTTGGCGCCCGACGATGAAGACGCCTGGATGGCCGCGATCACCGCGACACCTAGCGTGACGAAGCGGTCTCGGCCGGACATTCCTTATGCCCTGACCGAAGACGCCTATTCCGCAGACATCATGAAGTTCATCAGCGGCATGCGCACCGGTGCGACAACTTTGGCACCCCTTATTTGACCGCGCTTCGAAGCAAGAAGAGCGGCGCAAACACCTGAGTAATGGTCTGAAGAAGCTTGATCGGCTCATTTGCCCTCGCCCCCGCTAGGTAAATAACATCCTGATTTTCAAGAATAAACTTTTGCGTAAGAAAATAGCTTGCGGGCTTCATCATGTTCACATGATAGACCGTCGGTTGCTCGTAACCGTCCGACGTTTTTACATAACGAAAAACGAAGATCGCAGCGGGATCAGACAAGTTATCGTCAGGCCCTCCAGCGAGCGCGAGCGCTTCGATCACCGATACCTGGCGCGTTGGAAGATCATAGCGATTGATCCGGTTGGCAGTGCCCAATATCGAATAGCTGCGTGGTCGCCGCAACACTTCGACGCGGTCACCTGGCTCCATTTCCATGTCTCCGCCGTTTGAATAGTTCAGACCTTCGAGTGGTCCTTCCGAAACGAGCCCCTGACGCATGACGCGGACCACAAGATCAGACATGCCCGATCCGCGGTAGCCGCCCGCCAATGTTATGACATCAAGCAACTTCTCCTGTGCCGGACTGAGGCGGAAGCGCCCCGGATTGGTAACCTCGCCACCGACGATTACCGCGCTACCGGCGGCACCGTCCTGCCTGACAATTACCTGTGGATGTTCCGATTGTCCTGCCATGCGCGCCTCGATTTCGCGCTCCACTTCGCCAGAACGTTTGCCGATCACTGAAATGACCCCGACATATGGCAGGCGGATAGTGCCTTCGCGCGAAACTTCGAGCGGACCAATTTGCTGATTCTTGGCCGTCGGATCGAAGTTAGAAGCGCTTTCGGCAGGTGAACTGGGGCTAAAGATGCGCACGCCGATCTCGTACAATGAGACGGTAAGCGTATCGCCGGGAGCGATCGCA
>JBBRXQ010000057.1:0-9046 GCA_038238515.1 Sphingomonadales bacterium
CCCGCTTTAACAAGATGAAGGGCATGGGCCAGATCGTTACATGGTCGATCCGCGATGAAAGCCTCCACTGCGAAGGCATTACCAAGCTGTTCCACGCCTTCGTGGCAGAGCGCGGCTGTCTCACCAAATCGGTTAAAGAAGACATCATCGATTGCTGCCAGAAAACCGTCCGCCTCGAAGACGCATTCATCGATCTCGCCTTCGAGCAAGGCCCCGTGCCCGGCATGAGCCCTAAGGAAATCAAGAAGTACATCCGCTACATCGCCGATTGGCGGCTCGGCCAGCTTGGCTTCGCGCCGGTCTACATGATCGAAGAACACCCGCTCCCCTGGCTCACCCCGCTGCTTAACGGCGTGGAGCACGCAAACTTCTTCGAAACGCGCGCCACCGAATATTCCAAAGCCGCCACCCGCGGCGATTGGAACACCGTCTGGTCCAGCTTCGACGGCCGCCGCAACGCAAAATCCGCCGCCAACGTGGAAGAAGCGCTGGAAACCGAAGCCGACATGTTTGCCGCAGCGGGGATCGCTGCCGAATAACCCCGCTTAGCCCTCTCCCCTTCAGGGGAGAGGGTTGGGAGAGGGGGCCTCAGCCGAGCAGACCAACAGCCTAAGCAAAAAAGCGAGAACCATCGCCCTCGCGCTCTCGGGAGTCTGGCGAGTCGACAGGAACATGGCGAGAACATAGCCTGCGCTGAACCGGGAGCCGCTCATGCAGTCGATTGAATTTTGTGCTGGTGCGGGAGGACAGGCCCTAGGTCTGGAGATGGCCGGATTTCATCATGCGGCGCTTGTGGAAATCGAAGCAGACTACGCTGAGACCCTCAAACTCAATCGCCCCCACTGGAATGTCCAAACGGCGGATATGAACGCGTTCGATGGACGTCCTTACAGGGGGATGGACCTGCTGGCGGGTGGGCTTCCTTGCCCGCCATTTTCGGTTGCGGGAAAGCAACTGGGTGACCGCGATGAGCGAAATCTGTTTCCGGCGGCAATCCGGCTCGTCGATGAAATCCAGCCCAAAGCGGTGATGATCGAGAACGTGCGCGGTTTCTTATCGCCTGTTTTCGAAGACTATCGCCTGTTGCTGAAATCGCAGTTCAAAAAACTCGGTTACAAGCTCGATTGGCGCTTGCTCAACGCTTCGGATTTCGGCGTTCCGCAGCTTCGCCCGCGCGTGGTGATCATTGCTATGCGCGACAATCTGGTCGATGCGTTCGATTGGCCCGACGTCCTCCCGCACAATCCGCCGATGGTTGGTGATGTGCTGCACGATCTGATGCGCGCCAACGGCTGGTTAGGCGCAGAGCGCTGGGCGCGACGTGCCAACGATATTGCTCCAACTATTGTCGGCGGCTCGAAAAAGCACGGCGGCCCCGATCTCGGTCCAACCCGCGCGCGCAAGGCTTGGGCCGCGCTCGGCGTGGAGGGCAAGTCACTCGCCGAAGCCGCGCCACCTCGCGATTTCATAGGCATGCCGCGCCTCACCGTGCAGATGGTTGCGCGCCTGCAAGGCTTCCCCGACAGTTGGAGATTCCATGGCCGGAAGACAATCGCCTATCGGCAGGTTGGCAACGCTTTTCCGCCACCAGTGGCAAGGGCTGTCGCCAATAACCTGAAAATCGCGCTCTCGCTCCAGCGTCATTTCGCGGTGAAGGCTGCCGTCTGATTATGGATATGTTTGGAGACTCAAAGTCACTTCCGGCAGGCCACCAAGATTACGATGATCTCGCTTTGCTAAGGCAAAATTTGCTTAGTGCTGTTGGTGGACAAGTTTTGCTCGAAGAACGATTGCGGTCATTTTTTCGATCCGCCATCGATGAAGTTATCGACACGGCGCGGACTGGACGTTTTCTGCTCAGCGATTTGGAGAAGACCGAGAAAACCTACCTCGGCACCAAGTTCGAAATCTTGCTGCGGGATTGGCTAAAGGTTCCACGCGGCGTGATCCTCGATCTGATGATTGGCGGTGAGGAGGTCGATGTTAAGTCGACGACAGGGGGCAAATCCGGCTGGATGATCCCTCCCGAAGCCATTGGGCAGCTTTGCATTCTGCTGCGCGTCAACGAGATTTCATCGCAATGCGCGGTCGGTCTGGTGCGTGCGCGGCCGGACTATCTAAGCGCCGGTCGAAACCGAGATGCCAAAGCGACGCTGTCAGCGGCGGGACGGAGAAACATCTGGTGGATGGTGCTTGACTTTCCTTACACGCCAAATTTTTGGACCGTTATCAGCAGTGATTTACGCAGCCGGATAATGATGCCCAAGGGAGGGACCGCGCGATTGGCAGTGTTGTTCGAAAGTTGTTTGAAAACCCCAGTTTCGCGAGTGCTCATCGCCAGCATCGCCGCGCAAGACGACTTTATGAAGCGCATTCGCCGCAATGGTGGCGCGCGGGACAAACTTTCCCCCAAAGGGATTGCTATTCTATATTCCGAAACTGATCGCGACCACATGCTGAAACTCGGCCTAACATTTGGATCGCGCGAATTTCTCTCTTATCGCCCTGAAAATGAGGACGAAGTATTGCTTCTACGGCATGCCGGACACATCGATTGATCTGAGTTGCGATCGAACTTTAGAGATATCGCTTGACAAAACGAGCCATATAGGCTAAATGCTCGCCCATCGGGAGCGGGTCTGACCGGACAGACCTTGCTTTTTTGGCCAGCGCCCTAAAAAGCGCAAACCAATGCGACCGGTGCGGGCTGCGGGTTCAAGGTGGGGCGTTTCCAAACGTCTTGCGCAGGCAACTTACCGCGCCAGCACAGGATCATGGCGATGCGGGCGCGCCGAGCATTTGCTCACAGCGCTCAAGGATACTGGCTGGTATGCGAGCCGCCCCTGGTATCCGGGTCATGATCGACAACAGGCTGAGCCGGGTCAGAACGCTGTCCCATCCGGCCACTCGCAAAAAGAATCAGCAACACGCCCTCCCCGCAGCGCCAGAGCAGGCGCCGCACCGGTCGCGCGATTTTCCCCCGCTGCCCACCCGCAGCACAGCCGCGCCCAAATTTCCAACAACGCAAACTCCCTGCACAGGGCAGGGCGGATCAGCTCCCCAGCCAGCCCATCATCTTTGCCGCCAGCACCGAGCCCAGCCCGATGAGCACGCCATAGACCGCGATCCACATCAGCAGGCGCGGCGGGCGGGCCAGTTCAGGGCGGCCTTCGGGATAGACCAGTTCCATGATCGTCCCCACGGCAAAGGTGCGCGTCGGCGAATAAAGCGAGTCCGCCACCTCATGCTCTGCGCCTTCGGCGCTGAAGCGAAACAGCGCCGCGTAATTGCGGTGGCCCTCGTCGAGAGTGCTGCGATGCCCGCATATCGTCGCCAGTACCCGCAGTGATGGCCGCGTTAGCCGCAGCCAATCATGCCGCGCCAGCGCCCATAGGCTGAACAGGCACAGCGTAATCCCGGCCCAAAGAAAATAAAGCTTCATAACTGGCGCACTACCACGCCAAGGTTAAGCACCCATTCCCGGGAGCGCGAGGGCAATGGCCCTCGCACCTTTCCCTTCGTTCAAACGTCCAGATTGGCCACGTTCAGCGCATTTTCCTGAATGAACACGCGGCGCGGCTCGACGATTTCGCCCATCAGCTGGGTGAAGATGTCGTCGGTAACGTCGGCGTCTTCAACCTTCACTTGCAGCAGCGAGCGGTTGTCGGGATCGAGCGTGGTTTCCCACAATTGCTCAGGGTTCATTTCGCCCAGCCCTTTGTAGCGGGCGATCGCCAGCCCCTTGCGCCCCGCCGCCAGCACTTGCTCGAGCAGTTCGGAAGGTCGCGATATCCCCGCGCCTTCCTTCTCCACACGGCGTCCGCCGCCCGCAATCGGACCAGCATCGTCAGCAGGCAGCTCGCCCTCTTCCGCTTCCGGCTCGGCCACCACCACGGCCGCTGCGCCGCCGCTGCGCACCAGACGCGCGGGGGAGGCATAGATTGCGGCATGTTCGCCCGCCAGCCGCGCCAGCTTGCGCGCTTCGGCGCTGATCAAAAAGCTCGCCTCAAGCACATGATGATCGGTCACCCCGCGCCATAGCCGCTGAAGGTGATAGCCGCCTTCCGCGCTAACCGCCGCGCTCCACCGCGCCTCGCGGTCGCCCCGGTCCAGCCACGCCACCGAAATCGCCAATGCAGCAGCGCGCGCCGCGCCGTCCAAATCGGGTTCCAGCGCGCCCGAAAGCGCCAGCGCCTCGATAATCGCGGGGTCATAGCGCTTGGGCACAAATGCCATCAGATTGCGCATGCGCAGCGCATGCTCGACCAGCTCGGCAA
The DNA here is from genome assembly GCA_038238515.1 of Sphingomonadales bacterium. Taxonomy (GTDB): domain Bacteria; phylum Pseudomonadota; class Alphaproteobacteria; order Sphingomonadales; family Sphingomonadaceae; genus Novosphingobium. The sequence continues at coordinate 4,278 of JBBRXQ010000057.1, forward strand.
GTTCGCCGCTGCCACGCGCGCCGCCCACGGTTTCCAGAATGCGGCCCGCCGTGCCCGCCTCCACCAGATAGCGATCGAGCGCGGGGCCGTCTTTCAGATAGACCTCGCTGCGGCCTTTGTTCACTTTATACAGCGGCGGCTGCGCGATGAAGAGGTGCCCGGCGCGGATGATATCGGGCATCTGCCGGTGGAAAAATGTGAGCAGCAGGGTGCGGATATGCGCGCCGTCCACATCGGCGTCGGTCATGATGATGATCTTGTGATAGCGTAATTTGCCCAAGTTAAACTCATCGCGGATGCCGGTGCCCATCGCCTGGATCAGCGTGCCCACTTCCTTCGATCCGATGATCCGGTCAAACCGTGCGCGCTCCACGTTCAGGATCTTGCCCTTCAGCGGCAGGATCGCCTGAAACTTGCTGTTGCGCCCGTTTTTGGCTGAACCGCCCGCCGAATCGCCCTCGACCAGAAACAGTTCGGATTTCGCCGGATCGCGTTCAGAGCAATCGTGCAGCTTGCCCGGCAGGCTGGCGATATCCATCGCGCCCTTGCGCCGGGTCAGCTCGCGCGCGCGCTTGGCCGCTTCGCGCGCGGCGGCGGCATCGATCACTTTTTGGATCACCATGCGCGCGTAGCCGGGGTTCTCCTCAAGCCATTCGCTCATCTTGTCGGCCATCAGGCTTTCGAGCGGCTGGCGCACTTCGGATGAAACCAACTTGTCCTTGGTTTGCGATGAAAACTTTGGATCGGGCAATTTGACCGAGACAATCGCGGTCAGCCCCTCGCGCATGTCATCGCCCGTCAGCGATATTTTTTCCTTCTTGAGCATGCCCGAACGTTCGGCATAATTGTTCAGCGTGCGCGTCAGCGCGGCGCGGAATGCGGCCAGATGCGTGCCGCCATCGCGCTGCGGGATGTTGTTGGTGAAGCACAGCACGTTCTCATAATAGCTGTCGTTCCATTCCAGAGCGACTTCGATGCCGATCCCATCGCGGTCGGCCGAGATCGCCACTGGCTCGGGCATCATCGCGATTTTGTTGCGGTCGAGGTACTTAACGAACGCGCCGATCCCGCCTTCGTAATAAAGATCATGCTCTTTCATTTCGGCGTGGCGCTTGTCGCGCAGCAGGATGTGCACCCCCGAATTGAGGAACGCCAGCTCGCGGTAGCGATGCTCGAGCTTGTCAAAATCAAACTCGAGCACATTCTTGAAAGTATCGTGGCTCGCCGAAAAGGTTACCCGCGTGCCCTTTTTGCCTGCTGGCGAAGGCCCGCGCAGGATCAGCGGCGCAACCGCATCGCCATGCTCAAAGCGCATCCAATGCTCCTCGCCATCGCGCCAGATTGTCAGCTCAAGCCATTCGGAAAGCGCATTGACCACCGACACGCCCACGCCGTGGAGCCCGCCCGAAACCTTATACGCATTGTCGTCGCTGGTGTTTTCAAACTTCCCGCCCGCATGCAGCTGGGTCATGATCACTTCGGCGGCGGAAACGCCTTCCTCGGCATGGATGCCCGTGGGGATGCCGCGCCCGTTGTCTTCCACCGAAACCGAGCCATCGGGGTTCAGCTCGATCAGCACCAGATCGCAATGCCCGGCCAGCGCCTCGTCGATTGCGTTGTCCGAAACTTCGAACACCATGTGGTGCAGGCCCGATCCATCGTCGGTATCGCCGATGTACATCCCGGGGCGCTTGCGCACCGCATCGAGGCCTTTCAAAACTTTAATCGAATCGGCGCCATAAGCATTGGCGTTGGGGATGTTTTCGTTCGTGCTTGCCATCTTCAGGCCATAGCCTTTGAGGGTACAAATCCCAAACGAATCCGGCTATTTTTACACAGCCAGACGCCGCAGTGCAGGCCAATTGCTGCTGTTTGACGACAAGGTTCTTTGCACAGGCCCGCCGCCGTGCTCAGATGCGCCGAGAACGACAGCACAACAGGGAGTTTTGCTCAGATGCTCAAGCTCGTCACAGGCACACTCTGCGCCGCCATGCTGCCCGCTGCGGCGCTGGCGGCAGAGCCGCTCCGCCCCGATCAGCAGGCGTTCCGCGAAATTTACCGCGAGATGGTCGAAACTGACACTTCGATCACCACCGGCAGCTGCACCGCGCTGGCTGACAAGATAGAGGTGCGGCTCAGGGCGGGCGGTTTCCCGGCAGAGGCGATCACGCGCTTTGCCGTGCCCGAGCATCCGACCGAAGGCGGGCTGGTGGTCATCCTGCCTGGCGCATCAAAAACCTTGAAACCAATGCTGTTGCTCGGCCATCTCGATGTGGTGGTAGCAAAGCGTGAGGATTGGACCCGCGATCCTTACACGCTGATCGAAGAAAACGGATATTTCTACGGCCGCGGCACCGCCGATATGAAGGCGATGGACGCGATCTGGGTCGATACGCTGATCCGGTTTAAGCAAGCTGGCACCAAGCCGGGGCGCACGATCAAGCTGGCGCTGACCTGCGGCGAGGAGACCACCACCGCGTTTAACGGCGCGCGCTGGCTGGCGGAAAACAAGCCTGATCTGATCGCCGCCGAGTTTGCGCTGAATGAAGGCGGCAGCGGGCGCACCGATGGCCGCGATCCCAGCGCGGGCGGCAAAGTTTTGGCTCAAACGCTCCATGTCGGCGAAAAGGTCGTGGCCAACTTTCGTATCGAGGCGACCAACCCCGGCGGCCACGCCAGCGCCCCCGTGCGCGACAACGCGATTTATGAACTCGCCGATGCGCTGGTCAAAGTGCGTGATCATGAATTCCCGCTGATGCTCAATGACACCACGCGCGCTTATTTCACCACGCTGGGCAAAACGCGCGGCGATGATCTGGGCCAGGCAATGGCCGCGCTCATTGCCAATCCGGCGGGCAGCGCTCCGGCGCTCGCCGCCGAAAAAGTGCTCGGCACCGACAAGTCCTATCACTCGATGTTGCGCACCACGTGCGTGGCAACCTTGCTTGATGGCGGCCATGCCAACAATGCGCTGCCCCAGCGCGCCGGGGCCAATCTCAATTGCCGCGTCTTCCCCGGGGTCAGCTATGAGGCGGCGCAGCAAGAGTTGATCGCGGCCATCGCGAATCCGCGCATCACTGTGATCAAAACTGATGATCGCGGCCCGCCGGGCAAAGCGCCGCCGCTCGATCCCAAGATCACCGGCCCGGCGGAAAAGCTTGTGGCCAAGTATTATCCCGGCGTGCCGCTGGTGCCCGCGATGTCAACCGGAGCGACCGATGGCATCTATTTGGGCGCGATCGGCATTCCATCATACGGTCCGCCGGGCCTGTTCGGCGATCCCGATGGCAATGGCACACATGGGCTGAATGAGCGGATGAGCGTGATCGCGGTTTACAAAGGACGCGACTTCCTTACCGAGTTGGTCAAGGCTTATGCCCGATAAGCCGCGCGCGTTGGCAGAAGCGGTGGCTGGGGCGGTGGCAGAGGCGGGTGCAGACGCGGGGGCAGAGGCGGGGGCTGGCGCGGCAGGCTGTGGAAAGTGCCTCCGGTTCCCCCTTGACGGCGCCGCCGCAGACGTGTTCCTTCCTTCTTATGCGTCATGAAGTAGTCACGCCCGTCGCTCAAAACGTTCTGCATCAGGGCATTAAAGTAGGCGCGCGAAAGGGCCAGATCGAAGCATGCTTCACAAGGCGCTAATAGAACGGGCGGCTGCAGCGCGCTCCCATAGCGGCGATCACTCGCCCATGTTGAGCGATCGGCATCTCGCCAATTGCCCGGCGCTGGTGCTCAATGCGGATTACACCCCGCTCAGCTATTATCCGCTAAGCCTGTGGCCGTGGCAAACCGCGATCAAGGCGGTGTTCCTCGAACGCGTCGATATCGTCGCGACGTATGATCGCGCGGTCCACAGCGTCTCGCTCGACATGAAGATCCCCTCGGTGATCGCGCTGCGCCAGTTTGTGAAGCCAAGCGAGTTTCCCGCGTTCACGCGCTTTAATCTGTTTCTGCGCGACAAGTTTATGTGCCAATATTGCGGCAGCCCCGAACAATTGACCTTCGATCATGTCGTGCCGCGCCGTCTCGGTGGGCGCACCACGTGGGAAAATGTCGCCGCCGCCTGCGCCCCGTGCAACATGCGCAAGGGCGGGCGCACCCCGGCGCAGGCGCAAATGCGGCTCAGGGAGCAACCAATCCGCCCCACCTCGTGGCAATTGCAAGACAAAGGCCGCGCCTTCCCGCCCGGCCATTTGCACGAAAGCTGGCGCGATTGGCTCTATTGGGACGTCGAACTGGATAGGTAGGGCTACGCTGCGGCGCTATCTGGCGCGAGGCTGTCTGAAACAACCGGCGGCGTAACTCGCGCCGCGCCTTGCAAAAACAGCATCAGCGCGATCACTGAAACTGCCGCCGAAATAAGCAGCGGCATTCCGGGCAGATTGAAAATCGCGTCAGGCCCGCTGAAATGCGTGAGCGACTGCGTATAAAGCAGCGGGCCAAAGATCGCCGCGATTGATCCGATCGATTGCACCGCGCCTTGCAATTCGCCCTGGCTGCGCGCGTCGACTGCGCGGCTGTTCAGCCCGGCCATCGCGGGCTGCACAAAGCCCTGCAGCGATCCGATCACGATCCCGACATAAACCTCCCACACCGAGCCAGCGAATGTATAAATAAGTGCCGCCACGATCATCGAAGCGATCCCGATCATCACCAGATTGCGCTCGCCCAGCTTAGGCAACGCGATCCGCAGCAGCAGCCCTTGCACCAGCGTGCTGCCAATCCCCACCGCCGCGAGCGTCAGGCCGACTTGCTGCACCGAAAATCCATAG
>JBBRXQ010000058.1:0-9022 GCA_038238515.1 Sphingomonadales bacterium
GGCTCAAACTCTACAAGGGCGTGGCCTCGGTCGTCGGGCGCAAATCGCCCGATAGTCTATATTCAGAAGCGCACGTGACCTTTGAGGACGATGCAGGCGCTTATGATCAGAAGGACGCCGCGGGCTTTATCAAGCTGAATGCGCTGCGTCTGAGACTATTGGCGCAGCGCGATCGCTAGAGGCTGCGGTTTGCAGCAAGAGCCATCCTTGGCAAGCGGCCCGGCACGAACCTAACTTTAATGAAGCGCCTCAGCCATAGCCTCATTTTTGCCGCCATCTTCGGCCTTCCGCGCAGGCGAGGCTCTCTTGGGGCTCCTGAGCAACGCAATCAGCGGGATCGCCGCAAAACTCACGATCGTCATGAGCATAAAGACGTTGATGTAGGCTATCATCGCGGCCTGCAGGTTAATCATGCGGTCGACAGTCGCGACCATCGCCGTGCTGGCATCGCCATAAGCGGTGATCCGATCGAGGTCGAAGGGCACCGAAAGGCGGGTCACCTCAGCGCTCATCTCCGCATGGTTCACTTGAACGCTTTGGCCCAGAAAGAACGTCGCGGTGGCTATGCCGATGGATGCGCCGAGGTTTCGGCTCATGTTGATAAGCCCCGAAGCATCGGTACGAACCGAAGCGGGCAAGGTTGCGAACGAGATCAAATTCGCTGGAATGAACACCAGGCTCATGCCCACTCCCTGAATGAAACCGCTGATCGCAATTGGCCAAGCGGGCATGGCGGGCGACCACCCAGTCATCAGCCAAAACGAAAATCCCGTGATGCTAAATCCAAGGGCGAGCATGAGGCGAGGATCGCTCTTTGCCATAACTTTAGAAAACAGCATGATAAAGACCAGAGTGCCGACGCCTCGCGGGGCGAGCAGCAGTCCGGCATCGATCACTGGAAAGCGATAAATTGTCTGCAGCAAGCTGGGCAACAAGGCCATAACCGACATCATCGTCATGCCCATGATGAAGGTCGCCACCAGACCACCTAGAAAATTGCTGTCGCGGAACAGCAAAGGCGGGAACAAGGGATTTTTGGCGGTGGCGAAATGAACCGCCCCCATCCAGAAGCAGCTGAGGGACAAGATAAGATAGCCTACAACTTCAGCCGACTCGAACCAATCCTGTGAAGGGCCGCGATCCAGCATAAGCTGCAATCCAGAAACGGCCCCTGCTACCAGCGCCCAGCCCAACAAGTCCATCTTCCGCGCGGGCGCCTTCGTTCTGGGCATGCACAGTGCGATGATGACGAGACATGCGATGCCAAGAGGAATGTTCACGAAGAAGACCCAACGCCAATCATAGTTTTCTGTAAGATACCCGCCCAAGATCGGCCCCGCAATCGGGCCGAGAATGACGCCTTGAGTGAACAGCGCCATCATGCGCGGCCGCTCTGCCGGGGTGCTGCTATCGATCGTAACGGTTTGCGCCAGCGGCCCAAGGAACGCACCTGCAAGCCCTTGCAGCACGCGAAACAGGACCATCTGTTCAAGACTCTGCGCAAAGCCGCACAGAATCGACGCCAGCGTAAACAAGGTGACCGAGCCAAGCAGCATGGTCCTGATGCCAAACCGGCTCACCAGCCAACCCACCAGCGGCAACGCCACCGCTGAGGCCAGCACATAGCTCGTTAGCACCCAGGTCACGGTATCTTGAGTGGCAGATAGCGAAGCCTGCATATGCGGCAGAGCTACGTTAGCAATCGTAGTATCGAGCACCTGCATCACCATCGCGCCCATCACGCCAATCAGCAGCCAGCCGCGATGTTTGACGACCAACGCGGGCACATCTGCACTGCTTGGCTCTGGGGCATTAGCGCTTGTCGACATGGACCTTCACCAAAGTGCTTAGCCCGGCAATCAATGGCCGATCAGACTTGCTATCGATAGCAATGCGCACAGGCACACGCTGGATCACTTTGACCCAGTTGCCTGTCGCATTCTGCGCGGGAAGAACCGAAAATTCAGAACCCGTGCCCGCTCCGATGCTTTCGACATGCCCAGTGAGCTTCAATCCCGGATAAGCGTCGATACGGATATCAGCCGTCTGGCCGGGCCGCATGCGGTTTAGATCGGTCTCCTTAAAATTGGCATCGATCCGGGTGCTGTCCGCACGCACGATGCTAACCATCGGCACACCGGGAAACACCACCTGGCCTAGTTGAAGGCGTCCGGATTGTGCTATGCGGCCCGAGGCTGGCGCGCGCACCACCGTGCGCTCGAGATTGAGTTGCGCACTAGCACGCTGTGATTGCGCCGCTGCGATAGCTGGGTTCACGCCCGGAACCTGCGAGCCATTGGCAAGCTGCGCGCGCGCTTTGGCAACCTCGGCCTGAACCGAGGCGAGCCGATCCCGCGCCGATGCAACTGCGTGCTCGGCAACGTCCATGCGCGCACGGGTATTGAAACCGCGATCAAGCAGCGCCTTTTCGCGCGCGAGGGTAGATTGCGCGAGCACAAGATCATCGCGCGCGCCCGCCAGATCAGCGGCATTGGCCCCAACGTCTGCTTCAAGACCAGTAACACGGGCCTGCGCCGCCGCGATCTGCGCATCCGCTTGTGCCACTGCCACCCGGTACGGCGAGGGATTGATCGTGAACAGCACATCCCCTGCCCTCACCAGCTGGTTCTCGTGCACATTGGTCGAAGCCACCAAGCCGGTAACCTCGCCCGCGACGGAGACAATCTCAGCCTTTACATAGGCATTGTCGGTCGAAACCACATCCGGATTGCTGAACCAATACCATAAGCCGCCGCCCGCGATCAGCACCGGGCCGATCAGCATCAGCCAAGGGCGCAAGCGTTGTGCGCGCGGTTTGGCTTCAGCCATGCGCCCGCTTCCCTTCAAGTTGCAGATCTTCGGACAAATTGTTGCGCAAGCGGCCCAACAGATCGAGCAGGTGATGATGCTCGGGCTCGCTAAAGCCCTCGAGCGCTTCGGCGAACACCTCATCAGCGCAATTTTTAAGGCGGTCCATCAGCAAGCCTGTCGCAGGCGTTGCGTAAAGGAGCCAAGCGCGCCGGTCCGCCGGATCGGGCTTGCGTTCCACCAGTCCAGCCTTTTCCAGCCGGTCGATCATCCGACCCGTGGTGATGGTTTCAACCTCAAGCCAAGCCGCAAGCGCCACTTGATTAAGCCCCGGTGTGCGCGTCAACGCCACCAGCACGCGCCATTGCGGTCCGGTTACGCCAAACTGGCGCGCAGCGATGTCAAATCGCTTGCGAAACAAGCGCCCAACATCAGCGGCAATAAATGCGATATTATCCTGCATCACGAAAATTTACATGCCATGCTTACTAAATGCAAGGTTGTTACAAGCGTTGCTGAACTAACGGGCAATCGCCTCTCTGCCCTCTGACCATTCATCCGCTCGAAGCAGGCCTTGCTCATGCAACGCCGATATCGCTTCCTCCGAAAGCCCGAGCCATTCGGCAAGCGCCTCGGCATTGTGCTCGCCGCGGTGCGGCGCAGGACCGCGCACCGCAGCCGTGGCCTTCGAGAAGCGATAAGGCGATTGCGGTAAGGGCCGCGTGCCGCCTTCACGATCATCAATCATGGCAATGCTGCCGCGATGAATAAGCGTTTCTTGTTCGGCCAAGTCAGCGCCAGAACGCACCTCGCCCCATGGAATGTTCATCAGCGCAAACGCGGCGTCTATCGCAGCCCTATCGGCTAGCCCGGCAAAGAATAAGGCAGCAACTCCTCGGCGCGCAGCGATCCGCCCTGCTTGGTCCATTCCGTCCGTCACCGGGTCAGCCAAGGCGCAATGTTCGACAAGCTGCCGCCACAGCAATCTGAAATCGGCAGCAATAAGGATCGATCCAACTCCCGTCTGCCAAATTCCCGCCGAAAATCCCATCGTTTCGCTCGATGCCTCAAGGTCAAAATTCGCCCGATCGTCGGTTACGATCATTGCGTCGATCATCGCCATGTCGATATGCTGGCCAAGCCCGGTGCGCGTCCGCATGATCACCGCTGCGAGCACCGCAACTAGCCCATGCAGCCCAGCATTTGTATCAGCCACCGTGAGCGGCTGGTCTATAAGCGGCTGGCCAGTTTGCCGCGCGATCCTATCCAAAAGCCCGGTTTCTGCGTGAATGATCGGCGCATAAGCCGCCCGCCGGGCTTCGGGGCCATCTTTGCCAAAGCCCGAGATCGACAGCATGATCAAGCGCGGATTGGCCGCGCTGAGCACGTCATAGCCCAGCCCAAGTCGGCCCATCACATCGCCGCGGTAGTTTTCGATCAGAATGTCGGTGTGGCGCACAAGATCGAGCATCAATGCGGCTGCGCCCGGCGCGCGCAGGTCAACGCAGATGTTGCGCTTGCCAGCATTCTGCTGCTGATAATATCCGGCTAGCCCGGCCACAACCTTGCCCCAAAGCCGGGTCATGTCGCCCTCTGGGGGCTCCACCTTGATCACATCTGCGCCAAGATCGCTCAGCATTCGCCCCGCGAATGGCCCGGCTAGCACCCGCGATAGATCGAGAACTTTCAGGCCTGCTAGCGGGTAACTCGGGTCGGCTTGGGTCATTGGCTTTTTACCTATCCCACTGTCGGGGCCGCATCAAAGCACGGCCGAAAATACGATGATCTACGTTGGCCGACCGCAGCGTCAAACGCGATCCGCCAATTTGTGAGGAGCAATGTGGCCGAATTTGGTTACAGTGGGGATTGGTTTGTTAGCCTCACCAATTCGCCGCTTGCGGGAAGTCGCGTGGACAGGTTAAGCTATCGGTTAAACATATGGGAGATATAAAATGGACAGCTATCTGAAGCACTACATTAACGGTAAATGGGTTGAGAGCATCGGCGGAACCCGTCATGAGGTGATTTCTCCGTCGACCGAAGAGGCCTGCACCGAAATAACGCTAGGCACCAAGGCCGATGTGGACGCAGCCGTTGCTGCTGCGCGCGAAGCTTTCAAAACCTTCCGCAAAACCACGCGCGAAGAACGACTGGCTCTTTTGGGGCGGATTGTGGAAGAAATGCAGAAGCGCGGACCCGATCTGGCCCGCTCGATGGCAAACGAAATGGGCGCACCAGTAAGCTTTGCACAAGCTGCGCAAGTCGGCGCCGGTCTCGGCGGGTTTATGGGCACGATCGCCGCGCTCAAGGACTTTTCGTTCAGCGAGCGCATGGGCGCCAACATGGTGGTGTATGAGCCTATGGGCGTGGTCGGCATGATCACCCCGTGGAACTGGCCGCTGAACCAGATTGCGCTCAAGGTTGCGCCTTCGATCGCAAGCGGAAACACGATGGTTTTGAAACCTTCGGAAGAATGCCCCGGCAATGCTGCGATTTTTGCCGAAATCCTCGATGCAGCAGGCGTCCCACCAGGCGTATTCAATCTTGTGCAGGGCGACGGCGCAGGCGCGGGTGCAGCGATCTCCGCGCACCCCGATATCGAAATGGTCAGCTTCACCGGCTCGACCCGCGCCGGCATTCTTGTTGCCAAAGCAGCGGCAGACACAGTCAAGCGCGTGCATCAGGAACTGGGCGGCAAATCGCCCAACCTCGTTCTACCTGATGCTCGTTTTGAAGAGGTTTTGCCTCCCACGGTTCAGGGTGTTCTGATCAACACCGGGCAAAGCTGCATCGCGCCTACCCGCATACTGGTCCAAAAAGACCGCACCGCAGAAGCTGCAGGGTTCATTAAGGCGATGTTTGAGGGCACCAAGGTTGGCGATCCGATGCTCGAAGGGATGCACATTGGCCCCGTGGTCAATAAGGCTCAGTATGAGAAGATCCAGGGCTTGATCCAATCCGCGATTGACGAAGGCGCGACGCTCGAAACCGGCGGCACCGACCGTCCTGCCGATCTCAACCGTGGCTACTACATCAAGCCGACGGTATTTTCGGGCGTTACCCCTAACATGCGCATTGCCAAGGAAGAAGTGTTCGGCCCCGTCGCTACGATCATGTCGTATGACACGATCGAAGAGGCGATCGAGATTGCTAACGACACGGTTTATGGTTTGTCGGCGGTGATTTCAGGTGATCCGGCAAAGGCTGCCGCAATTGCTCCTGAGCTGAATGCGGGCATGGTTGCGATCAACAACTGGGGTCCGGCTTCCGGCATGCCGTTTGGCGGCTATAAGCAATCGGGCAACGGACGCGAAGGCGGCCTGTTCGGCTTGAAAGACTTCATGGAAATCAAGGCCATCAGCGGCGCTCCTGCCTAACGTTCTACGTCTGGCGGTCAGGTGGGCATTCCCCCTGACCGCTAGCCCATTTCGTTTTTGTTCATGATTATGAACTTAGACATGAACGCAAGCCAACCTGCCATTCAGGCTTCTGTCACCGCAGCTCGCACACACTTCGCTCATCGGCACTTTGCAAATCAGCACTGCGCCGAAAAACACCTGAGCAAAGGGAATGGCAATGAAAACCAACCTCAAAACAATTCCTCGCGGATTCGCGCTATGTGCGGCGCTGTTCATCGGCACAGCGGCCAACGCTCATGATTGGCACAATCATAGCGGCAGGTATGGCAATGGTGGCGGCTATGGCTTTCAGGGAGATCACCGGAACGGTGAATACCGCGATGGCTATCTCGTAAATGCCACATGCTCAGGCGATCAGGGCTTTCGCATTCAGAACCGCCTCAGCCGCGAAGTTCAAAACGGCAATCTTGATCGCAGGACATCGCGCCGAATCCAGCGCGACATCGACCGCCTCCGCTTCCGTGAAGAGCATGAATGCCGCGAAGGTGACTTCCGCGCTGCGCGCAATATCGGGCGGGAATACATCCGTATTCGCCAATGGATTGATCAGGAAAGCGGACGATACAACAGCGGCTGGCATCACCGCTGAGATTTCTCAGCCTCGTCCGCGATAAGAAGCGACGCCCTGCTCAGGAAGCCACAGGCCCTTGGGCGGGGCGCCAGATTGCCAGAACACATCAATCGGGATTCCGCCACGCGGATACCAATAGCCGCCGATGCGGAGCCAGCGCGGGCTCATCTCTGCAAACAGCCGCTGGCCGATACCCACGGTCACATCCTCGTGAAAACCCGCGTGATTGCGAAAAGCTCCCAGAAATAGCTTTAGAGCTTTGGACTCGACAATCGTCTCGCCCGGCACATAATCGATCACGATGTGCGCAAAATCAGGTTGACCGGTAACTGGGCAAAGCGAAGTAAACTCGGGCACAGCAAAGCGTACAAGGTAGAGCGAGCCAACACGCGGATTGGGCACATAGTCCAGAACCGCTTCTTCAGGCGATGCGGGCAAAGCGGCGGCTTTGCCAAGATAAAGCGGGCTAGTTTCAACCATCTGACAGCACTCCTAATTCAAGCTGCGCCCATGCACGCCAAGCGCTGCGAGGGCAAGACAGCGGATTTGATCAACATATTCTTCGCCCTCACATCGCTACTGAACCAAGTTCATCCCTCGACGCATCATTTCTTCCGCACAAGAAGCGCATTTAGGGGTGACGCGCGCCAGAGGGAGAGTTAATCAATAGGGAGGCGAGCCGTGCAGAGATGGGCCGCCCCCCGCAGGATGGAGCTTGATTACATGGATTCGCTGGTCTCTACGCATTGGCTCGCCGAAGAAATGGGCGCGAGCGACTTGCGCATAATCGATGCGAGCGCCTTTCTTCCAGAGCACAATAGGGACGCCGCACTAGAATACGAAGCATGCCACATCCCCGGCGCGGTATTCATGGACATCGCCCATCTGACTGACCCAGCACTCCCGGGCATGAACATGCTTCCCTCGCCTGAAAAATTTGCCAGTCGCATGCAAAGCCTTGGGCTTGGCGATGGCAGTAGGATCGTGGTTTATGATGATAGCCCGATCAAATCTGCTGCACGCGCGTGGTTTATGTTGACCATGTACGGCGCGACCAATGTTGCGCTGCTAAATGGCGGGATCGCAAAGTGGAAAGCAGAAGGGCGTCCCTGCGCGCAAGGAAAACAAACATTGCGTCACCGCCACTTCACCGTTTGGAGCGATGATCGCAGTGTGCGCACCAAAGCCCAGATGCTCGCCAATCTGGCATCGCGCGCCGAGCAGGTAGTCGATGCACGCGGGCCGGGGCGGTTTACTGGCGATGTTGTCGAAACCAAACCCGGACTTGCCAGCGGCCATATCCCCAGCGCGCGCAATGTGCCTTATACCAGCTTGTTTGCACCCGACGGTACTTGGAAAAGCTTAGACGCGTTGCGCCTTGCGTTTACTGAAGCCGGAGTCGATCTCGACAAGCCCGTCGTAACAAGTTGCGGCTCCGGTATGACCGCCAATGTGCTGATTTTCGCGCTGAACCTGCTCGGCAAAGAAAATGTATCGCTTTATGATGGTAGCTGGAGCGAATGGGGCGCAGATGCCGATACGCCAAAGGAGCTAGGCAGCGCGGGCTAATCCAAAGCGTCGAACAACGGCTTGTCGCTGGGGCAATTTCCTGCTTTCCCATCCGGCATGAGCGACAAGGACAACAGCACTTTCGGCATCGGTACGCAGCTTGTGGGTGCAGGGAGGCGCCCGGAGTGGACAGGTACGGCAGATCATCCGGGCGCGGTTGTTAACCCGCCGGTTTACCGCGCAAGCACGCATCTATACTCTGACATGACCGCTCTGAGAGCACATCCTGCCAATACAGATGGTCTGTTCTACTACGGCCGGCGCGGCGCACCCACGCAGTGGGCGCTGTCAGAGGCTCTGACCGCGCTAGAACCAGGCGCAGCCGGAACCGTGCTCTACCCTTCAGGCGTAGCCGCGATCATGGGCGCACTGCTCACAGTGCTGCGTCCCGGCGATGTCCTGCTGATGACCGACAATGCTTATGAACCATCGCGCGCGATGGGGCGCGGGCTGCTGCGCGATTTCGGCATTGAGACGCGTTGGTTCGATCCGCTTGATCCCGCCGCGTTCGAAGCCGTGATCTGCCCGCGCAGCAAAGCTGTGCTGCTCGAATCGCCTGGCAGCCTCACCATGGAAATCTGCGATATCCCCGCATTGGCATCCGCCGCACATGTGCATGGAATGGCTGTTGTGATCGATAATACTTGGGCCTCCC
>JBBRXQ010000059.1:0-8997 GCA_038238515.1 Sphingomonadales bacterium
GGCATTTGAAATGTTGCCGTTGTGCGCGATCGCAAAACCGCCCGATGCCAGATCGGCAAACAATGGTTGAACATTGCGCAGGCCAGATCCGCCTGTGGTGGAATAGCGGACATGGCCTGCGGCCATCTCGCCGGGTAATTCGGCAATTGCTTGGCCGCTGGAAAAATTTTGCGCAACATGGCCGATTCCTCGCCGGGAATAAAATTCCTGGCCATCGAAGCTGGTGATTCCAACCGCCTCTTGGCCCCGGTGTTGCAGCGCATGGAGGCCGAGGGCAACGATAGCGGCGGCGTCACGCGCGCCAAGGACCCCGAATATGCCGCATTCTTCGCCCAGCTTATCGCTGTTTTCGTCGGCGAAGGAATCGGCCGAATGTACCATGTGATCAAATGAATTCATGAGTTGGGCGTTGGTCCGCATCGGCGCCGGCGCTCCGGCCTTGGTCGGCGATCATGTGGCGATCTTTGCATCAGAACGCAAGTGCTGTCAGCATGTTGGCTGCCGCGACCTGCCAGCTATTATGGTGCAGCTTGCCTCGCTGGGAAACTGCTCCTACAGCCCGGCTCTGCCCCGACACGAGCGAAAGACCACCCGTTTGATCCTATCGCCATTCGAATGGACCATCGCCAAGCGCTATATGTTGCCGGGGCGGGGCGAGGCTTTCATCGCAATGGTTGCTGGGATTAGCTTGGTCGCGGTGATGTTGGGCGTGGCTGCGCTGGTCATCGTGATGAGCGTGATGAACGGTTTTCGCGCAGAGCTTTTGGACAAAATCGTTGGGCTTAATGGCCATGCGGTGATTCAGGCATACGGTGGCCGGCTTGACGATTGGCAGGACATTCTCAAACAAGTCGAAGCAACCCCCGGCGTAACCCGCGCATCACCGCTGATCGAGCAACCTTTGCTGGCAAGCTTCAATGGGCGGGTCGAAGCCATTTTGGTGCGCGGCAATACCGCGGCAGACCTAAAGCGACTTGCCGAAAAGCGCGTCGCGGGCAGCTTTGCCTCGTTGCAACCGGGATTATCGACCGTCGCCATCGGCTCGCGGCTCGCGGAAAATCTTGGCGCGCAGCTAGGTGATATGATCACGATCATCAACCCTCAGGGCCGCTCGACGCCGTTTGGCACCGTCCCGCGCGAAATTGGCTACCAGATCGGCGCGATCTTCGAAATCGGGGTCTATGACTACGATCAGGCATATGTCGTGATGCCGATCCAAGACGCGCAAACCTTGCTGCTTACCGGCGATACGATTGGCATGATTGAGGTGACCACAGTCAATGCCGATACGGTCGTCACCACGATGGCCCCGCTTAAGCAGCAATTGGCGGGCCGCGCGCAAGTGACCGACTGGCGCACGATCAACGCCAGCTTGTTTGAAGCGCTGGCTGTCGAACGGGTGGCGATGTTTGTGGTGCTTTCGATCATTGTGCTGGTGGCGGTGTTTAATATCCTTTCATCATTGATCATGCTGGTACGCGCCAAAACCCGCGATATCGCAATATTGCGCACGATGGGCGCAACGCGCACCAGTTTGCTCAAGATTTTTGTTACCATCGGGTTTGTTATCGGCGCGCTGGGCACGGCAATCGGGCTGGGGCTGGGTCTGGTGTTCCTGTATTATCGCCAATCGATTGTGCATGCGGTGGAGTTTGTAACCGGGCAAAACCTGTGGGACCCCTCGATCCGCTTTCTCACCGATTTGCCGAGCCGCAGTGACCCCTTTGAAATCACTATGATCTGCGTGATGGCCTTGGTTCTGAGCTTCCTCGCCACGCTGTACCCCGCGCTCACTGCGGCGAGCACAGATCCCGTGCAGGTGTTGCGCTATGAGTGATGAGGATCTCCAGCCTGTTGTGCGGCTGCGCGGCTTGAAGCGCAGCTTTTCGCAAGGCGGCGAAACAATCGAGGTGCTGCGCGGGATTGATTTGGATGTGATGCCGGGCGAAATCGTGGCGCTGCTGGGCCCGTCGGGGTCGGGAAAATCGACACTGCTGCAAGCGGTCGGTCTGCTTGAAGGCGGTTTTGAAGGCAATATCGAGATCGGCGGGATCGAAACGTCCAAACTATCGGGCGATCAGCGCACGGCGGTGCGGCGCGATCATCTCGGATTTGTGTATCAATTCCATCATCTGTTGCCTGATTTTAATGCAACCGAGAACGTCGTTTTGCCCCAGCTAGTTCTGGGCAAGCAGGCCGGCGCGGCGCAACAGCGGGCGCAAGATCTGCTCACCGCGCTTGGGCTTGGCCACCGGCTTACCCATCGCCCCAGCCAGCTTTCGGGCGGCGAACAGCAACGCGTCGCGGTTGCCCGCGCGCTGGCCAATCGGCCCGCGCTGGTTTTGGCAGACGAGCCGACCGGCAATTTGGACGAGGCCACTGCGAACCGCGTGCTTGACGAATTCCTCAAACTTGTGCGCGAGGAAGGCAGCGCGGCGATCGTCGCCACGCACAATGAGCGGCTTGCACTCAGGATGGACCGGGTTTTCCGATTGCACGAAGGCTTGTTAGAATAACTGCGCGTAAAAACGTTGGCTCAAACCGCAGCGCATGTTTAGCATCGGAAATTCCGTGGGCTGCACGTTGATTGCAAACGAACTTCGAACATAGCCGCGCAGGAGGACTTGCCATGAGCCAAGCACAGACGATTGCCGATTTCACTGCGAAGCTGCCCAATGGCGAAACTTTGAGCCTTGCTGATAAAGCAGGCAAAGTCTTACTTGTGGTAAATACCGCATCGAAATGCGGATTTACGCCGCAATATGATGGACTTGAGGCGCTTTGGCGAAAGTTTGGCGCACGCGGGTTTGAAGTGTTGGCGTTTCCCTGCAATCAGTTTGGCGCGCAAGAGCCAGGCACGGCGGAAGAGATCGACAGCTTCTGCAAGGTCAATTTTGGAGTGACCTTCCCCTTGATGGCCAAAGTAGACGTCAACGGGAGCACAGCTGATCCGCTTTACAATTGGCTTAAGCGGCAAGCGCCCGGCGTACTTGGCACAACCAGCATCAAATGGAATTTCACCAAGTTTCTTATTGGGCGCGACGGCAAAGTGGTGCGCAGATATGGCTCGACCGATAAGCCCGAAAAGATTGAAGCTGAAATCGAGGCGCTTCTTTGATTTTTGGGTCGTATGCGGCGTGGACAACCTGCTGCTTTGACCTCGTCGAATCGGTGAGCAAACATTAGCATCGCGCGATGTCCTTTGCTCCTTTTGTCCCGTTACGTATCTATTCGTCCTACACGCTGCTGGATGGCGCAATTGACCCTAAAGCGATCGCCAAAACTGCCGCTGAGCGGGGTTTTCCAGCGATTGCGATAACCGACCGCAATGGCCTTTACAGCAGCATGGCGTTTGCCAAGGCATGCATGGAAGTGGGCGTGCAGCCGATCATTGGCGCGATGCTGGGCGTTGCGCGGCCCGAGCGCGGCGGCGCATCTGCGCCCGGGGTGGCATCATCCGCACCGACCATCGATTGGCTAGCGCTCTATGCGCAAGACGCGGTTGGTTATGATAATTTGTGCCATCTCGTCAGCCGCGCGCACCTTGATCGGCCGCTCGACTTTGCGCCGCATGTCAGCTTTGCCGATCTGGAGGGGCATAGCGATGGCCTGCTCTGCCTGACCGCAGCGGGCGAGGGTGCCATGGTTCGCCTGCTCGCTGCCGATCAGTCAGACGCGGCTGCCGCCTATCTTGAGCGGCTGAACGCGCTCTTTAAAGACCGCCTCTATCTCGAACTGGCGCGGCGCGGCGAAGCGGATGAGCAAACCGCCGAGCCCGCGCTGATCGAGTTGGCCTATGCCACGGGATTGCCGCTGGTCGCGACCAATCCTGCCTGTTTTGCCGAGCGCACATTCTATGCGGCGCATGATGCCATGTTGTGCATCGCCAGTTCGACGCATGTTGACAGTACCGATCGGCCTCGTTCCAGCCAGGAATGGTGGATCAAGCCTGCCGCCATGATGGAAGACCTGTTTGCCGATGTGCCAGAGGCACTGGTTAACACGCTGGTAGTGGCGCAGCGCACGGCTTTCATGCCGCCAAAGCGCAAGCCGATCCTGCCCAGTCTTGCGGGCGATCAAACAGGCGAGGCGCAAATTTGCGGCGCAGATTCGCGCACCGGCCTGATCGCGCGGCTTGAACCGTATTATCCTGAGGCCGCACATGCCGATCTGCGGAGCTTTGTGCTGTTAGGCGCGGAAGCGATGGTTGTTGTTGAGAACTTCCCAGCATTAACTGACGCAGGCATTTGGGACGAAGTACAAGGTTATCGCGACCGGCTTGAATTTGAGATCGCAATTATCAACCGCATGGGCTTTGGCGGATACTTCCTGATCGTGGCTGATTTTATCAAATGGGCCAAGGAACAGGGCATTCCGGTGGGGCCGGGACGTGGTTCTGGTGCGGGCAGCCTTGTCGCGTGGTCGCTGACGATCACTGATCTCGATCCGATCCGGCTTGGCTTGCTGTTTGAGCGCTTTCTCAATCCCGAGCGCGTTTCGATGCCAGATTTCGACATCGACTTTTGCGAAACGCGGCGCGGCGAAGTGATTCGTTATGTTCAGCGCAAATATGGCGAAGATCATGTCGCGCAGATCATCACCTTCGGCAAATTGAAGGCACGCGCGGTGCTGCGCGATACAGGCCGCATTCTGCAGATGAGCTATGGTCAGGTGGACCGGCTTTGCAAAATGGTGCCCAATCATCCCACTGATCCGTGGCCACTCCCGCGCGCGCTCAATGGCGTGCTTGAGCTGCGGCGCGAATATGATCGCGATCCCGAAGTGCGCCGTCTGATCGATCTGGCGATGCAGCTGGAAGGATTGCCGCGCAACAGTTCGACTCATGCCGCCGGTGTGGTGATCGGCGATCGCCCACTGGCCCAATTGGTGCCGCTGTACCGCGATCCGCGTTCGGATATGCCGGTCACGCAGTTTGACATGAAATATGTCGAGGAAGCGGGGCTGGTGAAGTTTGACTTTCTTGGCCTAAAGACCCTCTCGGTGCTGCGCAAAGCGATCGACCTGCTCGCGCTGCGCGAAATCACGATCGATCTGGATCGGCTCGCGTGGGATGATGCGCAGGTCTATA
Organism: Sphingomonadales bacterium; assembly: GCA_038238515.1. Taxonomy (GTDB): domain Bacteria; phylum Pseudomonadota; class Alphaproteobacteria; order Sphingomonadales; family Sphingomonadaceae; genus Novosphingobium. Next base: position 5,090 of record JBBRXQ010000059.1, read on the forward strand.
AACTGCTGCAGGCGGGCGATACGGTGGGGGTGTTCCAGCTTGAATCCGAGGGCATGCGGCGCACGCTGGCCGCCGTAAAACCGACCGGTTTTGGCGATATCATTGCGCTGGTCTCTCTCTATCGTCCGGGGCCAATGGACAATATTCCGCTGTTTGGTCGCCGCAAGAACGGGCTGGAAAGCATTGAATACCCGCATGAAAAGCTCTCGATCATCTTGGCCGAGACCTACGGCGTATTCGTCTATCAGGAACAGGTGATGCAGGCCGCGCAGCTGCTGGCTGGATATTCGCTGGGCGATGCCGATCTGCTGCGCCGCGCGATGGGCAAAAAGGTCCAGGCCGAAATGGACGCGCAGCGCCAGCGCTTTGTCGATGGTTGCAAGGAGGTGTCGGGGATCGAGGCGGCCAAGGCCAACGAACTGTTCGATCTGATCGACAAGTTCGCCGGGTATGGCTTTAACAAGAGCCACGCGGCGGCCTATGCGCTGCTGGCTTATCAAACGGCTTGGCTGAAGACCCATTACCCCCACGAATTCTTCGCAGCGTCTATGTGCTTTGACATGCATCAGTCTGAAAAACTTGCGATTTTTGTCGATGATACGCGCCGCAGCGGGGTGAAGCTAGCGGGCCCCGATATCAATTTTTCTGAAGGCGAGTTCACCGTTGAACAGACCGATGAAGGCTATGCGGTGCGCTATGCGCTCGCTGGGCTGCGCAATGTCGGAGAAAAGGCGATGGATGCGATTGTCGCCGAACGGCAGGCAAATGGTCTATTTTCAAGCCTTGATGAGCTGTTCCGCCGCCTGCCTGCCGGTGCGATGAACCGGCGCGGGCTCGAAGCGCTGGCCGCAAGCGGTGCTCTCGATAGCCTTGAGCCCAACCGCGCGATGATTACCGCCAATGCCGAGCTGTTGATGGCTGTTGCCGATGAGGCGGCGCGCGCGCGCGTTTCGGGGCAGGGCGGCTTGTTTGGCGGTGATGATCATGCCGTGCCCGCAACGCGGCTGGCCGAGACCAAGCCCTGGACGCGCGCCGAACAAATGGCCGCTGAACGCGAGAACTTTGGCTTTTATTTTGCGGCGCATCCCACGCAGGAATACCGCCTTGTTGCCTCGGCCAATGGCGCGCGAACTCACGGCAGCTTGATGGCGGGAGACGGGGCAGGTGGGGGTGAAGGCGGTGCAGGCGCGCGGACCAGCGCCCAGATGGCTGTGCTTGTCGAAAATGCGCAGCGCCGCAAGACCAAGCGTGGCAATGATTTCATTCTCGCTGATTTCTCGGACAGCAGTGGGCAATTTTCGGCGTCATGCTTTGAAGAATCGCTGGTCGACCCGCTTCTACAATGGGCGCGCGAGGGCATCTGCGTGCTGCTTACGGTTGAGCTTGATCGGCCCAATCCGGCTGATCCGCCCCGGATCACCGTTCGCGGTGCGCGTCCACTTGCCTCCGTGACCAGCGCAGCGCAGATGCAGCTGCGGCTCGACGTAACGCGCATAGAAGCCATCGCCGAGCTTGCTTCGTTGTTACCACGCGCAGCAGATGCGCGGGGCGAGGTGCTTGCCCGGTTGCGGATCGGGGGGGGGCGCGAGCTGATGATCCGGCTCGGTAACGACTTCCGCCTTGACAGCGAACTCATCGAACGATTGCTTCCGGTGCAAGGGCTTGGCAATGTGGCGCTATCGGCAAAGCCCCAGCGACATCTGCGGCTCGTTGAATAACAAAAGTTTCAAGGGAGAGTATTGATGCAATTGGGTGCCATGCAAGATTGGAAGCTGCGCGTTACGCACCTCATTGATCATGCCGCGCGCGAGCATGGACACCGCGAAATCGTCTCGCGCTGGGCCGATGGCAGCGAAAGCCGCACCAATTGGGCGGGCATCCGCCACGATGCGATGCGTATGGCGCAAAAGCTGAGCAAGATCGGCATTCAGCCGGGCGACCGCGTGGCGACTTTGGCGATGAACCACCACCGCCATTTGGTGACATGGTACGGCGCTGTGGGCGCGGGCGCGGTGCTGCACACCGTCAATCCGCGGCTGTTTGACGATCAACTCGATTACATCGTCAACCACGCCGAAGATCGCGTTCTGCTGTATGACATGGCCTTCGCCGGGTTAGTCGAGCGGATGAAGCCGCGCTGGTCCAGCATTGAGCACTACATTTGCTTTGATAGCAGCGAGCCTGCGGAGCATTTTGAGGAATGGATCGGCAGCGAGGATGGGCTGGGGCAATGGGTCGACGGCGATGAACGCGAGCCGTGCATGCTATGCTATACCAGCGGAACTACGGGCAATCCAAAAGGTGTGCTCTACGAACATCGCTCGACCATGCTGCACGCGCTGACCAGCTTGTCGCCCGGTGTATTCGGCATGGATGTGCGCACCGTGATGATGCCGATTGTGCCAATGTTTCATGCGGCGAGTTGGGGCTTGCCATGGGGCGGCGCGGCGGCGGGCGCCAAATTTGTTTACAGCGCAGTAAATGACCCTGCGGTGCTATGCGGACTGATTGAACGCGAACGGGTGACGACTTCTGCTGGCGTACCAACGGTGTGGCTTGGCCTGCTTCAATATTTCGATGCACAGGGAATGGAGATTCCGGCCAGCATAAAAACCGTGGTCTGCGGCGGATCGGCGATGCCGCGCGCGATGATTGAGCGCTTTATGAAGAGCGGCATTCGCGTGTCGCATGCTTGGGGAATGACTGAAACTTCGCCTATCGGCACAACCGGGACCGAGACATGGAACTGGGATGATCTTTCTTCGGACGAGCAAGTTTCGATTAAGGCTATGCAGGGGCGCGTGCCGTTTGGTGTCGAATTGCGCTGCGTCGATCTTGGCGATCCTGAAAAAGTCTTGCCGCGCGACGGCGTGACATCTGGCGCATTGCAGGTGCGCGGCCCGTGGATCATCAAGCGTTATTTCAAGGGCGAGGCCGATGCGGTGAATGCCGATCAATGGTTCGATACAGGCGATGTTGCCTTGATGCATCCCGATGGAACACTGCAGCTTACCGACCGGACCAAGGATGTGATCAAATCAGGCGGCGAATGGATCAGCTCGGTCGAACTTGAAAACGCCGCGATTGGCTTTCCAGGGGTGGCCGAAGCCGCCGCGATCGGCATTGCGCACCCGCGCTGGGACGAGCGGCCCTTGCTGGTCGTGGTCAAGAAGCCGGGTCAGGATGTCTGTGACCAGGGACTGCGCACGTTTCTGAGCGAGCGAGTGGCAAAATGGTGGCTGCCCGATGCAGTCGCGTTTGTCGATGAAATCCCCCACACCGGCACCGGCAAGATAAGTAAGAAAGATCTGCGCGAGCAATTCCGCGATTATCGTTGGGAAGCCTGAATGGATACATACATCGATCCGAGCCGCGAAAATTTCGCGCAGTTCAAGTCGCTCCCGCGCGATACTCCTATCCACATGCTTAACCTGATCCGGTTCAGGGAGATGGCCGCCTATCCTGAGGGCCATGAACTGGCGGGAACAGGCCTCACAGGCGGCGAGGCCTATGCCGAATACATGCGCACCATCAAGCCCGTGCTGGAGCGGTCTGGCGGCAAGATCGTCTGGAAAGGCGGATTTGAAGCGGTTGTCACCGGCCCCGGCGAATGGCCATGGGATGAAACCTTTGTCATGAGCTATCCCAATTCAGCCTCATTCTTGGGAATGATCAAAGACCCGGAATACGCGCCCGTGGTCGTGCACCGTCAGGCGGCGGTTGAAGATTCGCGGTTGGTGCGATTTGCGCCTGATGGGAGTGTTTCGGGGTAATCGGCGCTTAAGGCTGAGTGATCACCTAGTTTTTACAGCAAGCTAAGCTGGCCATCTAAGTTTGGCGGGACGAATTGGCTGCAATCCAGCTCGGACTTTAGTTGCGGGATCTGGGCGCGGTTGCAGGCGATGCGA
>JBBRXQ010000060.1:0-8993 GCA_038238515.1 Sphingomonadales bacterium
AGTGGTCTCTAGCAACCAATTGCTGTTGGAAACGCCTTCGGCAATGCCTTTGGCTGAAACCAGCGTGCCGACGTCAAAATTGGCAAGCAACCCCGCCATTTCCTCAGCTCCGAGGTGGGTATAAACCGCCATCGATTCAACTCAATCGGCGAGTTGACGCGGCAATTTGAATACGATGTCTTCGACCGTGGTGGTCACCGTTTCTTCCTCGACCGCACGCCACCGGCCCAATTGATCGACAACCTCGCGCACCAAAACCTCGGGTGCTGAGGCGCCGGCGGTAAGGCCCAGTGTCGCCACACCTTCAAGCCACGCCTGATCGATATCGGCAGCGCGCTGAATAAGCCGCGCGGTGGTGCCGGCGCGCTCAGCCACTTCGACCAGCCGCACTGAATTTGAACTGTTTGGCGCGCCGATCACCAGCAAAAGGTCGCAGCGATCGGCAATCGCCTTTACCGCAGCTTGCCTGTTTGAAGTGGCATAGCAGATATCTTCGGCACGCGGACCGGCGATGTTCGGAAACCGACGCCGCAGCGCGGCTACGATCTCGGCAGTGTCATCAACCGAAAGCGTGGTTTGTGTCAGAAACGCCAGCGCCGCGCCGTCTGCAAAGCGCAAAGCTTCGACATCGGCAACTGATTCGATCAGCGTGATCGAGCCATCGGGCACTTGGCCCATTGTGCCGATCACCTCGGGGTGCCCAGTGTGGCCAACAAACAAGATATGTCGTCCGGCATCAACATGGCGCTCTGCTTGGCGGTGAACTTTGCTCACCAGCGGGCAGGTAGCATCCAGCCAATCGAGCCCGCGCGCAGTGGCGGCTTGCGGCACCACTTTGGGCACTCCGTGCGCCGAAAAAACCACCGGCACGCCATCGGGCACCTCTTCCAGTTCTTCGACAAAAACCGCACCTTTGGCTTTCAGCGCATCGACCACAAAGCGGTTGTGCACAATTTCGTGCCGAACGTAGACCGGGCCGCCATACCGGGTAATCGCGCGTTCCACGATCTCGATTGCACGGTCAACTCCGGCGCAGAAGCCACGCGGTGCGGCGATCAGCATCTTGAGCGGAGGAAGCACACCCAGCTGGGGCTTGGCGGCAGTTACGGGGGGGCTGATTTCGGAATAACTCATGCTCATACGCTAGCATAGCAGCGACGAGGCCTAACGGAAAGCCAAGAGGACTAATACTCCCTTATGCGCAACGTGCTGGCGGTTGCACAACGATTGGTGTTCTGGGCGCGCACACCAGTGGCCATTGCCGAACCGGTTTGGCGTGACTAAAGGACAAATCAGCGCCCCGCGCGCCGCTTTCGCCGCGTCTGGCACCAGCCTTAGGAATTCGCGCCCATGACCGCCTCTCCCAGCCGCAGCCTTGTTTTTGGCGTTTCCGTGATCGCGGCTCTTATGGCGAGCGGATGTTCGCGCAGCTCGGGCGAGCTTGTGGTTGATGACAGCGTCGGCGTAACCGCGCTGCGCAGCCCATGTCCCACCGTGGCGATCCCCGAGATGACCGGCGATGTAACGCTGTTTACAGCGCCGGACCGAACCGATTCGGCCGCGCTCGACGTAACCGCCTCGATCACCAACCTGCGCAGCACCTGCAATGAGCAGGCCGCGCCGGGCAAACTTTCCACAAACGTAACCTTTGATGTGTTTGCGCGCCGCCTTGATACACGAGGCGCGCGCCAGATCGATCTGCCATACTTCACCAGCGTGATCCGCGGCGGCAATGTTGTCATCGCGAAGCGGATCGGCGCTGTGCGCATCGAATTTGCTGATGGCCAAGAGCGCGCAACCGGCAGCGCCACTGCATCTTCGCAGGTTGATCGCGCAGAAGCTGTATTGCCCGATGAAATCCGCAAACGCCTGACCAAAAAGCGCAAGGCGGGTCAAACCGATGCTGCTGTTGATCCGCTCTCTCAGCCCGATGTGCGCGCCGCGCTCGCCAAAGCCAGCTTTGAGCAGCTTATCGGCTTCCAGTTGACCGATCGCCAGCTGGTTTACAACGTTACGCGGTGATCCCCTGACGGGCAGGCATTCCATTAGACGTGCTGCTCAGCTAATAGCGCGCGGATGACCAACCACACTCAGCCCGTATTCGCCGCCTTTGCCGAAGTGATCGATGCCGCGCTTGATGCGCTTGAAACGGCGGGCACGCTCCCGCCCGGCTTGCCGCGCGGCGCGATCACGTGTGAGCCGCCGCGCGAAGCGAGCCACGGAGACCTCTCTACCAACGCCGCGATGGTGCTGGCCAAGCCTGCGGCAACCAATCCGCGTGCGCTCGCTGGCTTGCTGATCGCACAATTGGCGGGTGAGCCACGCATTGTCTCGGCTGAGATTGCGGGGCCGGGGTTCATCAATTTGCGGCTTGATCACCCCACTTGGCTGGCCGAGCTTCGGCTGATCGCGCAAACCGGCGCCGATTATGGCCGGTCGGTGATGGGCGGCGGCAAGATTGTGAATGTCGAATATGTCTCGGCCAATCCAACTGGGCCGATGCACATGGGCCATTGCCGGGGCGCGGTCGTGGGCGATGCGCTGGCAGCCCTGCTTGCGTTCGCTGGGCACAAGGTGATCAAAGAATATTACGTCAACGATGCTGGCGGGCAGGTCGATGTGCTCGCCCGATCTGCCCATATCCGCTACCGCGAAGCGCTGGGCGAAGCGGTTGGCGACATTTCCGAAGGGCTCTATCCGGGCGATTATCTTGTGCCAGTGGGGCAGGCGCTGGCCCGCGAATTCGGCGATCGCTATGCCGCCGCGCCCGAAAGCGAATGGCTGGTAATGTTTCGCCAACAGTCGGTGGCCGCGATGTTGGTGATGATCAAGGACGACCTTGCCTTGCTCGGGATCCGGCACGATCTGTTTTCGTCAGAGGCAGAACTGCAGGCTTCGGGCAAGCCGCAGGTAGCAGAAGCATGGCTGCGCGCGCACGATCTGGTGTATGATGGTGAATTGGAAGCGCCCAAAGGCAAGACGCTGGATGATTGGGAGCCGGTCACGCTGCCGTTGTTCCGCTCGACGCAGTATGGCGACGATCAGGATCGGCCGATCCGCAAATCAGACGGCAGCTGGACCTATTTCGGCGCAGATCTGGCCTATCATTTCCAAAAGGCTCAGGCCGCCGATGCTCTCGTCGATATCTGGGGCGCAGACCACTCGGGCACAGTAAAGCGGATCAAGGCGGCGGTTGCCGCGCTTACCGGGGCGGATGGAAATCTGGCAAAACCGTTTGAGATCAAGCTGGTGCAAATGGTCCAGCTGCTGCGCGATGGCGAGCCGGTTAAAATGTCAAAGCGTTCGGGCAACTTCGTTACGCTGGCCGATGTGGTCGAGGAAGTGGGCAAGGATGTGGTGCGCTTCACCATGCTTAGTCGCAAACCCGATGCACAGATGGATTTTGATTTTGCCAAAGTGGTTGAGGCATCAAAAGACAATCCGGTGTTTTATGTGCAATATGCCCATGCCCGCATTCGTTCGACCTTGCGCAAGGGCGAGGCGGAAAAGATCGCTCCATCGGCCCATGAGCTGGCGCGGCTGGGCGACGAAGAACTCGGGCTAATCAAGCTTGCCGCGCAGTTTCCCCGGGTGATCGAGGGTGCAGCCGCCGCGCGGGAGCCGCACCGGATCGCATTTTTCCTCTATGATCTGGCCGCAGCGCTGCATGCCTACTGGAATGTGGGGAATGAGCGGCCCGAAAAACGGTTCATTGTGGCACAAGACAGCGGATTGACCGGGGCGCGGCTTTTCCTCGCGGCGCAAATCGGGCAAGTGCTGAAAAACGGACTTGCTGTGCTTGGGGTTGAGGCAGCCGAGGAGTTGTGACGCGATGACTAATGTAAACGGAACGGATAGCGGCGATGAGCATCAGGGCGAATGGTCCGATGCACAAGCGGCCGCACACGAAGCGTCATCGCTTGGCATCAAGCCGCTAGGTTCCGCCGAGTATGACGAAACAGCACATGCCGCGCGGCTCTCGCTGGGCGATGAAGAGCGCTTGCCCTGGCTCGAAAGTGCCGACGACGTCGACTACGACGAATCTGCGTCAAACAGTGGCCGCGTTTTCTTGCTCATGGCGCTCGCGATTTTGTTCCTCGCAGCGGTCGTTGGGGCGATCTATTGGTTATCACATCGCAGCAGCGCTGAGACCGCCGCCGATGGCAGCCTGATCGAGGCGAGCAAAGAACCCTACAAGATCGCACCGCAAGATCCCGGCGGCAAAACCTTCCAGGGCACCGGCGATTCTAGTTTCAAAGTAAGCGAAGGCGAAAAGCCTGGCGCCAATCTGGCGGGTGGCGCGGCTTCGTCTGCACCTAAGCCAAGCGCGGCAGCCGCCAATGCGCCCGGTTCTGCCGCTGCTGGCGGTGTCGGCGTGCAAGTCGGCGCTTTTGGCAGCAGCGCCAGCGCCGAAGCGGCGTGGATCAAGCTGGTTGGCCAGCACGAAGCGCTAAAGGGCATGGCGCACCGCGCGATTGAGGGCAAAGCCGATATCGGCACCGTCTATCGCTTACAGGCGATTGCGGCCGATTTGGGCGCAGCGACTTCGCTTTGCAACAAGCTGCAGAGCGAAGGGGTCAAGTGTCAGGTCAAACGCTAAGCTGAGCCAATAAGCGCCCGCCGTTTTTCGGACAGCGGGGGCCTATCCCCAGCAAACGGGCTGGGCAGGCGCGAGTAGGGGTTGCGCGGCCCGCCTATTTGCGCGAATCTTAGGGATGCTTGCGTCGATCTTTGGCCTAACCGGCCCCGCCCTCACTGATAACGAGCGCGCTTTTTTTCGCGATGCCGATCCGGCGGGTTACATCCTATTTGGCCGCAATGTTGTCGATCGCGCGCAGCTGCGCGCGCTCACCAATGATCTGCGCACGCTGCATGGGCGCGAGCGTACATTTATCTGCATCGATCAAGAAGGCGGCCGCGTGGCGCGGATGAAGCCCCCGGTTTGGGCTGCCTATCCGCCCGGCGAACAGTTTGACCGGCTCTATGATCTCGCGCCGATCAGCGCGATTGAGGCCGCACGCGCCAATGCAGAGGCGCTTGGGCTCGATCTGGCCGAAGCGGGCATCACCGTTGATTGCCTGCCGCTGCTCGATGTGCGCCAAAGCGGCGCGCACGATGTGATCGGCGACCGGGCTTATGGCGCTGAGCCGCTGCGCGTTGCGGCGCTGGGCCGCGCGGTTCTTGATGGTCTTTCGCGCGCCGGGGTCGCGGGGGTGATCAAGCATATGCCGGGTCATGGTCGCGCTTGTGCCGATAGCCACAAAGAATTGCCCGAAGTCACCGAAAGCGCCGAAGTGCTAGAGGCAGACCTCGCCCCGTTTCGCAGGCTGGCAAACACACCGATCGGAATGACCGGGCATATCCGCTTCACCGCATGGGACGCTGAGAATCCCGCGACACATTCGCCGTTCGTCATTCAGAACATCATTCGCGAGGCGATCGGATTTGATGGTCTGCTGCTCACCGATGATCTCGATATGGCCGCGCTGGGCGGTTCTGTGCCAGAGCGCGCGGCGCGGGCGCAGGCCGCGGGTTGCGATCTGGCGCTCAATTGCTGGGGCAAAATGGATGATATGGTGGGCATCGCGGCCAGCCTTGCGCCGATGAGCGAGAAGACTGCCGCGCGGCTCGAACGCGCGCTGGCATCGACCAGCTTGGTCTCCGAACCAGCTGACATCAGCCGGCAGGCGGCGCTAGTGGAAACGCGCGACCGCTTGCTCGCGCTGGTGTAGCGGGTGAAACCGGCAAGCGCTGAGCAGATCCTGCCCGAAGCCGACGCGCTCCATCTGGAACTTGATGGCTGGGAGGGGCCGCTCGATGTGCTGCTCGATCTGGCGCGGCGTCAAAAGGTTGATCTGCGCACGATCTCTATCCTCGATCTGGTCGATCAATATCTTGGCTTTATCGAGCAATCGCGAACCTTGCGGCTTGAATTGGCGGCAGACTACCTCGTGATGGCCGCATGGTTGGCCTATCTCAAATCGTTGTTGCTGCTGCCACGCGATCCTGAACAGCAGCCAAGCCCCGAAGATCTGGCGCTCAAGCTGCAATTGCGGCTGCAGCGGCTTGGCGCGATGCGCGAGGCTGGGGTGCGGCTGATGGCGCGTGATCGGCTGGGGCGCGATGTTTTTGCGCGCTCCCATCCCGAGGGTTTGCGCACAGACCGGCACACGACATGGCGATGCGATCTGTTCATGCTTATCGATGCTTATGGGCAAACCAAAGTGCGCACTGCGCCGGTGGTGCATATGGTGCGCGAAAGACCGGTGATGACCCTGGAATCCGCGATCGCGCGGATTGCGGCACTGCTGGGCACGGCGGCTGAATGGACCGATCTGGCCAGCTTCTTGCCCGCAAGCAGCGGTCAGCAAAGCCTAGACCCGCGTCTGGCGCGCTCGGCGCTGGCCTCAAGCTTTGCCGCGACGCTCGAACTGGCCAAGCAGCGGCGCGTAGAGATTGCGCAGGATGCGGTGTTTGGCCCGCTACTGCTGCGGAGAGCCCGCTGATGGACGAAGTGGTACGAGCGGTTGAGGCCGCGCTGTTTGCCGCCGATGCGCCGATGACGCCGGAGGAGCTTTCGCGCCATCTGGGCGGCGCGCCCGTTGCCGATGCGCTCGCTCAGCTTTCCGCGCATTATGCCGGGCGCGGGATCGAGTTCGTGATGCGCGGCGGGCGCTGGCATTTCCAAACCGCACCCGATCTGGCGCATCTGCTCCGCCGCGAAAGGGAAGATGTGCGCCGCCTATCGCGCGCTGGCACCGAAGTGCTGGCGATTGTCGCTTATCATGAGCCGGTAAGCCGCGCTGAAATCGAGGCAATCCGGGGCGTGCAAACGGCCAAGGGCACGCTCGATGTGCTGATGGAGGCGGGATGGGTGCGGGTAGCTGGGCGGCGCGAGGTGCCGGGGCGACCCACGATCTACGCCACCACTGCGGCGTTCTTGGCGCATTTCGGGTTGGAATCGCGGCGCGATCTGCCGGGCATTGATGAACTGCGTGCGGCGGGTCTGCTCGATCCAATGGAGGACGGCTTCGCGGGCCTGATCGAGGATGACGCTGAAAGCAGCCAAGCGCCTCAACAGGAACAAGACGAAATTTTCTGAGCTTGCTAGCGGTTTGGGGCAAGATGTCCTATCTTGAGGTAACAAAGGAGAATACGTCATGGGTGGCCTTTCGCTTCCGCACCTGATCATCCTCGCGCTGGTGGTCCTAGTCTTGTTCGGTCGTGGCCGGATTTCCGAGATGATGGGCGATTTCGGCAAGGGGATCAAAAGTTTCAAAGCCGGCATGAGCGAGGAGACCGATCGGCCGGTTTCCGCGCCCCCTGCGCAATTGCAGCAGAGCGCGCCTCCCCAGTCTGCCCCCCAGTCTGCCCCCCAGTCTGCCCCGCAAAGCACGGTAGCTGAGCAGGCAAATCCGAACGGGAACGCCTGATAACGCGAGCACGAACCGGGACCGGCCATGTTTGATATTGCCCCGTCCGAGATGCTGCTGGTCGCGATTGTGGCTATTGTGGTTATCGGCCCCAAAGACTTGCCGCTCGCGCTGCGCACAGCAGGGCGTTGGATTGGCAAAGTCCGGCGCGTTTCCAATCACTTCCGCTCGGGCATCGAAACCATGATCCGCGAGGCGGAGATGGAGGAGATGGAGAAAAAGTGGCGCGAGCAAAATGCCGCGATCATGGCGGCGCATCCCGAAGCTGAGGGCCAAACGATTGATGCGGCGCAAGAGATCGAACATGCAATCGATCCGGCAATAGCGGCTGTGGCCCCCACCGATCCGGTCGTCCCAATGATGACAGGGCCGCTGGCCAAATCGCCAACTGGGGATAGCGCCGCTCCATGATCGTCAATGATCTGGATGAATCGCAGGCACCGCTGCTCGATCATCTGATCGAATTGCGCACGCGGCTGCTGCGCTGCGTCTATGCGCTGGCCGCCGCATTTGCGCTGTGCCTCTATTTCGCCGACGATATCTTCACGATTCTGGTGCGCCCGTTGATGGAGGCGTTTCCGCCCGGCCAAGGACGCTTGATCTATACCAAGCTCTACGAAGCGTTTTTCGTCGAGATCAAAGTCGCGATGTTCGGGGCTTTCTTGATTAGCTTTCCGATCATCGCCAACCAGCTTTGGGCATTTGTCGCGCCGGGGCTCTATGCGCGCGAGAAAAAGGCGTTCCTGCCCTTCCTGATCGCCACCCCGGTGTTGTTCACGATGGGGGCAAGCCTAGCTTACTTTGTTGTAATGCCCACCGCGTTCAAATGGTTCCTGGGTTTTCAGGGCGATAAGGGCGGGCTTCATCTCGAAGCGCTGCCGGGCACGGGCGATTATCTCGATCTGGTGATGCAATTCATCCTCGCCTTCGGGATTAGCTTTCTGTTGCCAGTGCTGCTCATGCTGCTCAACCGCGCAGGCATCGTCAACCGCGCGCAATTGATCGCCGCGCGGCGCTATGTGATTGTGGGGATCACCGCGCTGGCAGCGGTGATTACGCCGCCCGATGTGATCTCGCAGCTTAGCCTCGCCATCCCGCTGGTGATCCTGTTCGAAGGCACCCTCATCCTAATGCGCTTTGTTGAGCGCTCAGACGCCAAAGAGCGCGAAGCAAAAGCGGCAGCAGAGGCAGCCGAAATGGCGGCAGGCGCGCCGGTAAACCTGCTGCCCTGAAGTTTTAGCGTTTTGCGGGAAGCACAGCTTCCTTCGCGGGCTCAGCTGACCAAACCTTGCCCCCACCTACCCATGTTTCGAGCACTTTGGTTTTGCGGATTTGCGCGGGGCTGGCGGTCATCGGATCGGTATCAACCAGAATGAAATCAGCGCGCTGGCCCGGCGCTAGGCGTCCAAAGCGTTTTTCGGCAAACCCGGCATAGGCTGCCGCGGAAGTATATCCTGCAAAAGCCGCCGTTCGGTTCACCTTTTCCTGCGGCTGCCATCCGCCTTGCGGCGCCCCGGTTTCATCCTCGCGGCTGATCGCGGTGGCCAGCCCCGCCCACGG
>JBBRXQ010000061.1:0-8964 GCA_038238515.1 Sphingomonadales bacterium
GTCATCGGATCGGTATCAACCAGAATGAAATCAGCGCGCTGGCCCGGCGCTAGGCGTCCAAAGCGTTTTTCGGCAAACCCGGCATAGGCTGCTGCGGAAGTATATCCTGCAAAAGCCGCCGTTCGGTTCACCTTTTCCTGCGGCTGCCATCCGCCTTGCGGCGCCCCGGTTTCATCCTCGCGGCTGATCGCGGTGGCCAGCCCCGCCCACGGATCGGGCAGCTCGACCGGCGCATCCGATCCAAACGCCAGCGTCGCCCCTGTGGCACCGAGCGAAGCCCAGGCATATGCGCCTGCCAGCCGGTTTGGCCCCAGCCGCGCCTCTGCCATCAGCCTGTCCGATGTCTCATGCACCGGCTGCATCGATGCCACGATCCCGCCGTTCTGAGCGATCTTGCTAAACAGCGGCCAATCCGAAGGCTCGACCACTTGCGCATGCTCGATCCGCCAGCGCCGGTCGCCTTTGTACGTAGCGGAGAGATCATCGATGGCGTGCAACAACACCGCATTGCCCTCATCGCCAATGGCATGCACCGCAACCTGAAACCCATCCATCGCCGCGCGGCTCATCAAATTGCCCAGCTGGGTCTGCGTCAGCTGCGGCAAACCGCGCGTGTTCGGCGCATCGGAATAGGGTGCTTTAAGCCATGCCCCGCGCGAACCCAGCGCGCCGTCCATATAGAGCTTCACCCCGTTTAGCCGCAGCCGGTCGGCATAAAGCCACGGTGATGGCCCTGGTCCGCCGATCAGCACCATATTGTCCACGCCCGAGGCATAGGCCATGATCCGCACATAAAGCTGGTTGGCATCACCCGCGCGGCGGAAAGTCTGCCAGTCCGCCATCGAAGATCCCATGTCGGCCACCGCCGTCAATCCACGCTCAAAAAACAGGCGCTGCGCCTTGGCGAATGCAAGGTCGTAGTCGCGCGGACCCGGCGGCGGCACTGCTTTGTTCAGATAGTCTTGCGCAGTATCCACCAGCACGCCCGCCAGGCTTCCATCGGCATTGCGCTCAATCTTGCCGCCCACCGGATCGGTGCTCGCGGCGGTAACGCCTGCGGCTTTAAGCGCAGCGCTATTGGACCAGTTCGCATGGCCATCGACCCGCTCCATCACCACCGGGCGGCCCGGCACCACGGCATCAAGCTCAGCCGCGGTGGGAAAGCGGCCCAGCTTCCAGCGTTCCTGATTCCACCCGCGCCCGATCAGCCAGGGCCGGTCTGGATGCGCCCTTGCATAAGTGCCGATTTTCTCGAGAGCTTCGGCCAGCGAATTGGTTTCTGAAAGATCGAGCGTAAGCGCGCCAAAGCCCACGCTCATAACATGCAAATGCGCATCGATCAGTCCGGGCAGCATCACGCTGCCTTTCCCGTCAACGCGGTATTGAAAGCCCTTTTTGGGCTTCTTCTGTCCTTCGCGCACCAGCGATTTGATCACGCCTGCATCGTCAAACAGCATCGCGGTGAAAGTTTCCACCTTCCCGCTATCGCCCACAGTTTGGCCCCGAACATTGTCGACGAGGGTATCGGCCAGCACGGGATGGGCAGCCGAAGCGAGCAGAGCGGCGATTGCAATCGATAAGCGGATCATAGATTTCCCCTGCGCGGCAGGCGGCGGATCAGCGCGCTGGTATCTTCGCGCCCGCCGCCCAGCGCCTGAACATCGGCATAGAATTGATCGACCAGCGCGCTCACCGGAACGCTTGCGCCAAGCCCGCGCGCTTCGTCAATCGCCAGCCCCAAGTCTTTGCGCATCCAATCAACCGCAAAGCCAAAATCGAATTGATCCTCGGCCATGGTGTGCCAGCGGTTGTCCATCTGCCACGATTGCGCCGCGCCGCCCGAGATCGCCTCAAACACTTTATCGAGATCGAGCCGCGCTGCCTGCGCAAAGCGGATCGCTTCAGACAAACCCGCGATTGCGCCAGCAATGCACATTTGATTGGCCATCTTGGCGGTTTGTCCCGCGCCCGGCTTGCCCACATGAACCACGCGCTTGGCATAGGCTGCCAGCACTGGGCGCGCGGCGTCCACCGCCGCTTCGCTGCCACCGCACATAATCGACAGTGTGCCGCCCTCCGCGCCCGATTGGCCGCCAGTGACCGGCGCATCGACACAGAGCAATTCCTTGTCACGCCCTTCTACTGCGATCTGCCGCGCGATTCGCGCCGAAACGGTCGTATGATCGATAAACACCGCGCCGCGCCTTAGGCTGGCAAAAACGCCCGTCGGGCTCAAAACGACATCGGCCAGATCATCATCGTTGCCCACGCAGGTAATCACCGCATCAGCGCTTTCGGCGGCTTCGGCCGGCGATGACGCCACCCGCACGGCAATCGCAGGGTGGGCCGCTTGCCAAGCCTCGGCCCGGGCGGCGGTGCGGTTATAAATGGTAAGCGCGTGGCCAGCCTGGCCCAGATGGCGCGCCATCGCGCCGCCCATCGTGCCCAGGCCAAGAAACGAGACGTTGAGGGGAGAGGTCATGACCCGCAGTATCTAAACGCTTTGGCGCGGCGCGCCAGCCCTTCTATCGGAGCATTGATGCGGCCCAAGTGAGGCCCAGTGCCTGCGCAGTGCGCTGCCGTTTGTGCTTGCAGTCCCCCGCTGTGGCGGCGTAATTGGAGTCTATGCTGCAGCGCAACACATTGATCACGATTGCCCAAATCGGGTTTTGGGTTAGCCTGACCGGCGCTGTCACGATGGCGGTATTGCCGAATGCGCCCCATTTGCCATTCGAATTCGGTGACAAGATCCAACACATGTTGGCCTTCGCGGCGCTTACTTTTGGTGCTTCGTTCGCTTGGCCAGAGGCACCGCGGATGCGCATCCTTGAGCGGCTTTCGTTCGTTGGCGCGCTGATCGAAGTGTTGCAATCCATCCCGCAATTGCACCGAGATTGCGACATCCGCGATTGGATTGCCGATACAGCAGCTATCGCAGCGGTACTTCTTATTCTGTGGGCGCTGCGCCTGCCGCAGTCCATGATGGCGAGGATTGGCGACTGATCTCTCGGCGAATCGTGCGGTTCCATTGACACGCACTTTGCACTAGAGCCACGGGATGCAACATTCTTCAAAGCCTGCTGAAGCGCACGATGCACCGTCCATCGATCCCACAACATTACTGACGATCGCTGATATTCGCGCGGCGGCGGCGCGTATTGCCGGGCATGTGGTGCGCACGCCAACATTGCTCAGCAAAACATTGAGCGAGATCACCGGCGCTGAAATCTGGCTTAAGTTTGAAAACCTTCAGTTCACCGCCGCCTTTAAGGAACGCGGCGCGCTGAATGCGCTTTTGCTCCTGTCGGATGAGCAGCGGGCCAGGGGCGTGATCGCGGCTTCGGCTGGCAATCATGCGCAGGGCCTATCGTATCATGGCACGTTGCTAGGCGTGGCGGTCACCATCGTGATGCCGCGCTCGACTCCGATGGTCAAAGTGCAACAAACCGAGAGCGTTGGCGGCAAAGTGGTGCTCGAGGGCGAGAGCTTTGACGAAGCCTATGCCCATGCGCGCAAGCTCGAAGCTGAACTTGGGCTTACGTTTGTTCATCCCTTCGATGATCCCAGCGTGGCTGCGGGTCAGGGCACCATCGCGCTCGAAATGCTCGAAGACGTGCCCGAGCTTGATATGCTGGTGGTGCCCATCGGCGGCGGCGGGCTGCTCTCAGGGATGGGCATTGCCGCGCGCGGGGTCAAGCCATCGATCGGGTTGGTGGGGGTTCAGGCCACGCTGTTTCCATCAATGTATGCACGGCTGAAGTCGCTCGATCTGCCCTGCGGCGGCGATACATTAGCCGAAGGCATTGCGGTGAAGGAACCCGGCGATTTCACCTCGGCGGTGCTCGCGCGGATCGTCGATGATGTTGTGCTGGTCAACGAAGCGGCGCTTGAAACTGCGGTGGCGATGTTGCTACAAATCGAAAAAACGGTGGCTGAGGGTGCCGGCGCGGCCGGGTTGGCGGCGGTGATGACTCACCGCAAGCGGTTTGCGGGGCGCAAGATCGGCATCGTGCTGTGCGGAGGCAATATCGATACCCGGCTGCTGGCCAACGTGCTTTTGCGCGATCTGGCGCGTTCGGGCCGGCTAGCGCGGCTGCGGCTCACGATGCAGGATCGCCCAGGCGCGCTGTTTAAGGTGATGAACGAGTTTAACGCGCATCAGGTCAATATTATCGAGATCTACCATCAGCGCATTTTCACAAATCTGCCTGCCAAAGGGCTGGTCACCGATATCGAATGCGAAGCGCGCGACCGCGAGCAGATCGATTTGTTGCTCGGCGGGCTGCGCAGCAAGGGTTATGACGTCAATCAGGTTGAGCTTGCCTGATTAACTTGCGCGGCTGATCTGGTTCGCGATGGGACAGTCCATCAAACCTAGCCCAAAAACTATAACACTTAATCACCAATGATGGTTAAGCCTCTTTCGCCTTGGCGAAAGGTAAGGCATTGTCTGGCTTCGCGTTGCTGGAATGTCTGGCAGGCGAGAGGAGCCCCAGTTTGCTGTGACCGCACCCGTTCGCTTTCCTCGGTTTTTCGTGACCAGCCCAATGCCGTGCCCTTATTTGCCCGGCCGGTTCGAACGCAAGGTGTTTACTGAGCTGAAAGGCCCGGGCGCTGATGATTTGAACGATGCGCTCGGTCGGATCGGGTTCCGCCGCAGCCAGACCGTGGCTTATCGGCCAAGCTGCGCGGAATGCTCGGCCTGCATCTCGGTTCGCGTAATCGCAGATGAATTTGAGCCATCGGCAACCCAGCGCAAAAACATCAAGCGCAATGCTGATCTGATCGTCAGCACATGTAAGGCATGGTCAACGCCGGAACAATTTGAGCTTCTGCAGCGCTATCTCGCGGTGCGCCATCCGGGCGGCGGCATGGTGTCGATGGACGAGATGGATTTTGCCGACATGGTGGAACATTCGCCTGTTAAAAGCATTGTGATCGAGTACCGGGAGCCAAACCCTGATGGAACTCCGGGAAGGCTTGTTGGCGCGTGCCTTACTGATCAGCAGGGCGACGGTCTTTCGATGATCTACAGCTTTTACGATCCTCATCACGAAACGCGCAGCGGGCTTGGCAATTTCATTATTCTTGATCACATCAGGCACGCGGCGCAATTGGGTTTGGCTTATGTCTATCTCGGCTATTGGGTCGCAGGATCGGCGCGGATGCAGTATAAGGTGCGCTATCGCCCGCTCGAAAAGTTGGGGCCCTCAGGATGGATCCGCTTTTCGGCAGACGATCAAGCCAGCGCGATTGCAAGCGCTATTGATAGTGCCGCCGCCACCCCGCGCGAAGCTCGGATCACGAATGACGACTTGGGCGATGATATGGGTAAGGACGGCTTTGCCGCAGCCCAGCAGCATTACCGCCCGGCCTGATTTACTTGGGCGCGTCCTCGCGCCGATTTTGCTGATTCCCATGTTGATGCTCGTGCCGCAAGGCATCGCTTTGGCGCAATCGCGAGACACCGATCAGGCGCTGGAAGATTTGATTCCGGATAGCGCGATCGAAAATCCCGAAAAATGGTCGCGCGATACTGCGGCGGCCGGCGTTACCGTGCCCGATCTGGCAGAGCTGTTGTCCCCCGATCTGACCAAACCGCTCACGCAGATTCCTGAAATTGCGCTGGAATGGCCCGATAGCGCCGAGCTCGCGGCGATCACCACGCTCACCCCCGATCCCGATATTATGCTTGCCGAAGATCAGGTCAAAACAGCTCGAGCCGAACTCGATGCGACAGCTCCCGATGGAGATCTTGGTTTCAGCCAAATAGCGGGCGCAGAAGTGGTGCGGGTTAATCGGCAGATCGAACTGGCCTTTCCGCCCGGTCTGGCAGACTTTATTGAACGTGATGCAGTAACTGCCCGCTTTGCCGGGCTTTCGAGTTTGGTGGCATTGCCAAGCGGTGAAGACAATCTCGCTCAGATCAGTCGGCGCGGCCGCGAGGATTTTGCCCGCCTGAGCCAGATCATGCGGCTTTATGGCTACTACGATGCCGAAATTGCTCAAAGCATTGTCGGTCCCGAAGGCGCTGCGGTCAGCGCTGGGCTTCTGGCAGGCGCAGCATCCTCGGTGCCCTTCGATCCCAAAAAAGTGGTGGTTCGTTTCGATGTGGTGCCCGGGCCGAGGTACATTCTGAACAACATTGCGCTGGGTGATATCGCCCAATCTCCTGATGGCGAAGCGTTGCGCGCTGTCTTTGCGCTCAAGCTCGGCGATCCGGTGAACAGCGACCGAATTGCCGCTGGCCGCGCGCTGCTGGATGTTCGGCTGGGCGAGACCGGCTATGCCTTTGCCAAAGTGGGCGAGCCTGCGCTGGTGATTGATCACGCCGCGCGCACTGGCGATCTTAATGTGCCGGTAGTCACTGGCGGCACATATGCTTTTGGCGCTGTGCACAGCCTGCTGCCAAACTATCTTTCATCGCGCCATCTTCAGCGTATCGCGCGGTTCGATCCGGGTGATCCTTACCGGCGAACGCTCGTCGATGATCTACGAAGAGCGATTCTGGCAACAAGTCTTGTTTCGTCGGTCACGCTTGATCTGAAAGAGACGACAAAGCCCGAAGCCAATGTGCCGGGCTTGCTCGATATCGAAGTCGGCATGGTGAAGGCGCCACAGCGCACGATTGCCGGCCTGATCGGTATCGCCAGCGGTGAAGGCTTCCGCGTTGAGGGAAGCTGGGAGCACCGCAACTTTTTCCCGCCTGAGGGATTGGTGCGCGCGCGGGTGGTGGCGGGAACGCGCGAACAGTTGCTGGGCTTCGCGATCCGCAAAAGCAATTTCCGCTCGCGCGATCAAACGTTGACTGGTGATCTGTTTGCACAAACGCGGCGGACCAATGCCTTCAGCTCGCGCACTTTGTCAGCGCTGGTCACGCTTGAAAAGCAGACTACTCTGATCTTCCAAAAGCCGTGGACGTATTTGGTAGGGGTCGAACTCTTGGCCACCAGAGAACGGCCACGTTCTAGCCCGGTGTCTGCGCAGACCACATACTTCATCGCCGCGCTGCCGCTGCGCGCCTCTTATGATGGCACCAGTGATTTGTTTGATCCCAAACACGGGTTTCGCGTGTCACTTCGGGCATCACCTGAAGCCTCAGTGCAGAACGGGGTTCGGTCAACCTATGTCCGGACTCAGCTTGATGCCAGCGCTTACAAGGCGATAAGCGACGGGATCGTGCTCGCCGGGCGGATCCGCATCGGCTCCATTCCGGGCGCTGAGACAACGAGCATCGCGCCCTCGCGCCGTTTGTATGCTGGCGGCAGTGCATCGGTGCGCGGCTATGAATATCAAGCGGTTGGGCCGCGCGATGCCAGCAACACCCCAAGCGGTGGCCGCTCGCTTACCGAACTTGCCTTGGAAGCACGGATAAAGACTGGATTGCTGGGCGGCGCGGTAAGCGTGGTGCCGTTTGTTGATGCGGGCACTGTCGGGCCTTCTGCAACCCCAACGCTGCGCGGCGCAAAAATTGGCGTCGGCATCGGGGTGCGGTATCAAACTACGTTCGGTCCCATCCGGGTCGATCTTGGTACGCCGCTCAATCCAGCGCGGGGGGACAGCCGGATTGGCGTTTATGTCGCGCTCGGCCAAGCTTTCTGATGTCTGATCAGCAGACCAGCGCTCCACCAGCACCGGCATCTTCATGGCCGCGCTGGAGCACGCGCATTGCGCTCTCGCTGGCGGCAATCGGGGGGATGCTGATCGGCGCGCTGTTCGTGCTCGATACGCCGCTCGGCCACCGGCTGATGGCAGACCAGATTGCGGCCTATCGGGCAGCATCTGGTCTGCGCGTCCGGGTCGGAAGGATCGAAGGATCGCTATTTACCAACTTGATACTGCGTGAAGTCAACTTCAGTGATCCGCAAGGCCGGTTTCTCACAGTTCCTGAGACGGCGCTCGATTGGCGGCCGTTCGCGTGGACGCGCGGGGTGCTCGATATCCGCGCGCTCACCCTGCGCCGCGCCACTTTGTGGCGGGCGCCAGCGCTCAAGATCATTGATCCCAAGGCGCCGCTTCTGCCCGATTTCGATGTTCGCCTCGATCGGTTGCGGATCGAATCGATGACCGTTGCGCAAGGGGTGGCAGGCGCGCGGCGGCGGGTTGATCTTGCCGCGCGCGCTCAGATCCGCGCGGGCCGCGCGCTGATCGATCTGAATGGAAAGCTCGGCGGGCGCGACCGGATTGCGCTGAAGCTTGATAGCGAGCCCGCACGCAACAAATTCGACCTGAATTTGCGCTACGATGCTCCCAAGGACGGCTTACTCGCGGCGCTAACCGGTGTTCGGCGCGATGTGCGCGCCCGGATTGCGGGTGCTGGCCTGTTCAGCGATTGGCATGGCTGGGGCTGGGCATCGCAAGACGGAGCGCCGCTGGCTGGCTTTCTGCTGACAAACAAAGCGGGCGCTTACCGGCTCACTGGTCAGGTTCTGCCGGGCAACCTTGTGCCCAGCACAGCGGATGCGGCCATGGGTGATCGGCTTTCGCTAGACTATGCTGGCGTGCTTGATCGCGCGCGGATTAATGGGCGGCTAATCGCCGTGGGCGCAGCCTTTCAGATGACGGGTGAGGGTGCGCTCGATCTCGCCGCAAACCGCGCCGAGAATATTAAACTCAATGCCGTGCTGACCGATCCGCGTCGTCTGCTAGCGTCTGCTCAGCTCACCGGTGTTTCTCTCATCGGCACGCTGGATGGCCGTTTTGCTAATCTTTCGATGCCGCACGTCTTGCGGATCGATCGCCTGAACAGCGGCGCTATTGCGGCGCAAGGGATCAGCACTCGGGGCACCGCACGCTGGGATGGTCAGCGCTTGACGCTTCCGCTCGCCGCCATCGTGCAGCGGCTGCGCACTGGTAATCCTCAGCTCGATCCGCGCCTCGATGGGGCCAAGCTTACCGGTACGGTCCTGCTTGATGGTGACAAGATCAGCTCAGACGCGCTGGTCTTGGCTGCACGCGGGCTTA
>JBBRXQ010000062.1:0-8945 GCA_038238515.1 Sphingomonadales bacterium
CGTTGGTCAGCACCGCGCTGATCGGCACCACGCGCGAGGCGCATCTTGAGGCGATTGTGCGGGACATGGCGCAGTGACTTGCGCGCGTGCTTGCACTGCCTTGGCGGTGACGAACCTGGCCAATGGGGAAGCGGCGTGAAACTGGCGTTTGTCGGCTGCGGCTATGTCTTTGACATTTATATGCGAACGCGCTGGGCTTACCCGGAATTTGAGATCGCGGGGGTTTTTGACATTGATCGCGCCCGATTGGAGGTTGTTCGCCGCCATTATGGGCTGCACGCCTATGCAAGCCTGGACGAAATTTTGGCGAGCCCGGATATCGATATCGTCGTCAACCTGACGAGCATTCAATCACATTTCGAAGTGACGCGCCGCGTGCTTGAGGCTGGAAAGCACGTTTATTCTGAAAAACCGATCAGCAAATCGACCGAAGAAGTGCGCGCGCTATTTGATCTGGCGGCAGAGCGCGGGGTTATTCTGGCTGCTGCGCCGTGCAATATCTATTCGGACTCGATCTATACGATGTGGAAGGCGGTGCGCGATGGGGTCATTGGCAAACCGGTGTTGGTCTATGCCGAATTGGATGACAATCCGGCGCATTTGATGTCGCTTGATAAGGTTCAAAGCCCGACCGGCGCGCCGTTTCCTTACCAGGAAGAGTTGCAAGAAGGCTGCACCGTCGAACATGTCGCCTACCATCTGGTCTGGCTATGCGCGATGTTTGGCCCCGCTACATTTGTTACGGCGGCGGGCGACTGCCTGATCCGGCCAAAAATGGCAGAGCCGCTCGACCCTGATGATACTTCCGATGTGTCGGTCGCATTCCTGCAATTTGCAGGCGGCGTCTCGGCGCGGATCACCTGCAGTTGGGTTGCGCCGCGCAACCATTCGTTCAGCATCATCGGTGACGCCGGGATGATTTGCGCCGACAACATTTTTCATGACCAGAGCCCGTTGTTTCTGGAACGTTTCTCACGCGTTAGCCTGAACGCGCGAAAATTTCGGAGCCTGCGGGCGCATGCGGGGTGGGGATGTCTGTTTGGCATTGGCGGACGCCGGCTCCGCTTGGTGCGGAGATGGAAATCCCATGCAGTCGAAGCCGAACGCGGTGTTGGGACCACGGTCAAACACAAGATTGTCAGTTGGCTGCGCCGCCGCGAGGTCTATGCGCAGGACAAGCTGCTCGGCATCGCGGAGATGGCGCGGGCGCTTGACGAAGGCTGTCAGCAGCCAACGCCTGCGGATTTTCTAATTCATATCAATGAAATAACACTGTTGATCAATTCGGCTGGTCACAGCGGTATAGCGCAGGCACCGCAGACCAGCTTTGTGCCTCTGCCTTTTCCAGCCGAACTTGAAAGTTCGGCGAACAGCAGCCCGATCATCGCCAGAAAAGGAATTCTTGAGGCCTGGCTCAGCAGGTTTGTCCACGCGGCTCACGCGCGCTAGCATCACTTGGCCATGATGTAGCATTGTCAGTGCCGCAGGCCACATGTCGCAGCCGCTGCTCAGCGAGATCTCGCTGACACGCGTCCAGGGTGTTGCTGCGCAGTCAGCTTGCTGGGTCACTGTGGAGGTTTTTAAGTCGCCTTAGGTCTGCGTTTATGTTACATTCTAGGTCATTGTTGAGTATGTGTTGTAAATGGGGGCTTGGGCTAAGTAATTGGCTGCGTTTGCGCCTTGAGCTTGGCTAATCTCGAAACAGGTGTGGATGAGCGTTCGTGAGGTCAATACCCTCTGACGATCAAAAGCCAGTTTGGCTTCGGATTGAATTGTCCAGGTTGAGGGTTTGAAGACAGCGAATTTTGCTAGCAGGCAAAGCGGGGGGTTTATGGCGGAAGCTATTCCAGAAAGCGCGAGGGTTATGTTCGGATCGAAGTTGCGGCTTGGCATTATAGCTGGGACCGTGGTGGCGCTGGCATTCGTTCTGGTCTGTGCAGCGGCGGATACATGGCCCTTTTCTGCGCTGTCGGCTTGGGAACTTGATGCGTTTGGCCGCAGCTATCCGCTCAGTAATCTTGTGATCGTTGGAGTTGTGCCGTTCATAGCTGGCTTTGCGGCGCTGCAATTGGCGCAAGATGCGCCGCAAAGGCGCGAACTTGGCGTTCCCAGTATTGACAAGTCGCAACCCGATCCTGCTGCACGGATTTATGTGCTGTTTGGGGCGAGCGCGGCGGCGGCTTTGGCGGCATTCGGCGTCATCATTGCGATGTCCCAATTGCCAAGATACGACATCGCTGCTCGCATGCTCGATCTTTCACGCGGTGCCACTCCTGTCGCGGGCGCGGTGATCATTGCGGGCGCGCGGCCAGCGGGTCAGCAGTTGCGCATGAAAGTGTCGCGCTTCGGTATTTCCAGCGCAACGCGCTACCTTCCCTTGGAATACGGCACTGCCGAAGCCAACCACGCACCGATCATCGTTGAAATGCGCGATAACGGATTAACTTACGACCCAGGCACGATTTTGGATCGTTTCTCCGGCGTGCTGGTCGTCAATGGTTTTTCGCGCGGTGTTGAACAGAGCTTTGCGGCGCGGGGAACCCCGCTTGCTCGGCCGTATTGGGCGCTTTATGCGGATCCAGCCAAGTTGGTCCGGCCTTACCAAATCGCGGCGGGCTTGCTGCTGATCATCGCACTCGGGTTATTAGGAATGGGCAGTTGGCTCTTATGGAGAGGCCGCTAAGCGGCCCTGCGCTGATCGGAGGTGCATCTGCTTCCTCTTGAGGCTGCCGATCCGCAATTGTGCGTTTGCTGCAACAATTTGCCGCTTTTCAGCAAATTCTTGCCGCCTTTCCGAGCATTAACCATCTCTGCGCGATTTGTCTTAGGGATGGCCGACTATTGCGTTCGTTATGCGATCCGCGATCCATTCTGTGCCAATCATGGCCTTGAGCATGGTCACTGCCGCCGCGCTGGGCGCGTGCGCCACGGCGGCGTTTACGTGGGAAGGAAGCCCCACGCCAACACTGCTCGCGCAGTCTGAAGCGCCATGGGTCGCCGCAAATGAAGTTCCTCTTGCTCAGGCGGACGGCGGCACCCAATCTACCTTCCAGCCCGCGCGCGGCTCTGTCATCGTGGCCGAGCGTTCGGATGACGGATTGTTTTACGTCAATCTTGCGGTCAACGGGCACACCATCCGTTTTGTCGTGGACACAGGCGCAAGTGTCGTTGTCCTAAGCCAAGCAGACGCAGCTTTGGCCGACGTGGATTACAACGGCGCGGTGGCGTCAGTAACTACCGCAAATGGGCTGACTGAAATGCGCTGGGCTCAGGTCCGCGAGGTGCGGGTTGGTGATCATATCCTGAACAATGTAACTGCCACTGTGGCCAGCGGTGCCAAGGTATCGCTGATTGGCCAAAACGTTCTGTCGAAACTCAATCGGATAGAAATCGTCGGCGACCAGCTCCGCTTGATTTGACCCAATATCGGCGATGTGTTGCCGACGCGCGCGCCATCGATATAGTTTGCCATAGCGTTAGTCCGCGAGCACGGCCTTGCGTTTTCTCCGCGCATAAAGCGATGCCATCGCACCGCCAACGCCGATCAGCAGCCAGGTTGGCGGCTCTGGCACCGATGGAGCAGATTGGCCGAACCCGCCAAAACCGCCTTGGGGAGCAGGACTACCAAAGCCCAGCGCAATCCCCTGACGGTTAACCGACCCACCACGCTGGATTTGGCCACCCCCACCGTCCAACGTGCCACCGGGCAAACCTTCGCCGTCCTCAACTGGCAGATTGAATGTAACGCGCGTTAACGGAAAGCTGCCACGAAACCCAACTTGGCTGCGATCATTCACCGCGCCATACGGCAGTGTTGGCAGATCAGGCAACGCAGCCGGGGGTGCGTTCGGAATGGCGACCAGGGCAGTGGGAGGTGCTGGCGATTGATCGGGCGTCAGCCATTCGGGCTGCTCGGAATAGCCAAGGCTGAGCAGCAAAGCAGCGATCGAGGCACCACCAACTGCACGAAACTTTAGAAGAAAGGTCAAATTCGAAAAAATGCTCATCGAGCTACCCTTTATGTATGCCGATGAGACATACCACATTAGCTTTGTAGTCCACGCAGTTTGTGCAGCGCACCCTGTTTCCAAATGGGACCGTTGCTCGCAAGACCGGCGGCTTCACTGGCCGCGCATTGTTTGAAAAGAAGCGCGCAATCGCAGGATAATTCTGGGATTGTGGGCTGATGGCATTGCCGCCATCTGCCCGCTTGCCCTTGTTATCAAATTGAATGACAGTTAGCGATGCTGTTCGGCGCGGTGAGCATGAGAGGGGCTGATTTGTTCGCGGTTTTCCAAGGCAACATCGGCTCAGCGGCTATGCGGCCAGACACTGCGGCGCTTCGGCCAGATCTCGCTACGCTGGTGCTTTTGGCTGGTATTGCCGCATTGCTGGTGCCCATAGTGGGCGATCTATGGCGTGCGAGCTGGACCCCCGACAGCGGCAGCCACGTGCCCTTTGTGCTCGGTGCGATGTGCTATCTGATCTGGCGTGATCGCGATGTGCTAAGCGCGGCGCAGCGCAAGCGGGGTCTCGTCCCTCTCACGCTGGTGGCCAGTCTCTTGCCCTTACTGGTCATCGCGCGAATTGCCCGAGTCGCGCAGGCAGAGGGTCTATTTTTGCTCGTAATCCTAGCGCTCATTGCGTGGATTGAACTTGGTCCGGTGGTGCTGCGGCGGATGTGGTTTGCAATTGCGCTTTCGCCATTCCTGCTAACACCCTCAAACTCCATCGTTCTGGCCCTTACCCATCCGTTAAAATTGTGGCTTACTACGATTGCGGTATGGCTCACGTCGCAGGCCGGGCTAGACGTGGGATCAAGCGGAACGATAATTCAGATCGATGGGTATTCGCTGCTCGTTGCAACAGCATGCTCGGGCATCAATTCGCTGATCGGAGCGATCGCGATTTGCTTGTTCTACGTCTATGTGCGGCATGGAGCGCAGCCTGTACGCGCGCTGGTTCTTTATGCGCTGTTGGTGCCCGTAGTGGTTTTCGTCAATCTTTTGCGCATACTGACGCTGATCGTGGCAACGCATTTTTTCGGCGATGAAGTGGTCGAAGGTGTGTTTCACCCTATTGCAGGGGTTGGCGTATTTGCGCTGTCAATCGGCATCCTTTTTGTGTTCGACGTGCTAGTGCCCGCCCGTATTGGAGCGGCCCGCCTTGGAAAATCAGATCCGTGCAGCGCCGCCGCCTGATCACTGGCGCAATGCTGGGCGTCGCCGCGCTGGCGGGAGAATGGCTCGCGCCCGAGCAGGTGCGCCCCCGCTGGGCCGCGCGGCCGCTAGCTCAGCTGGTTCCCCGGCGCGCGCGGGATTGGACTGGCTCCGACGATGATGGCGACGTCGTTTTACCGCCTGCGGATGAGCAAACGATGGCGCAAGTCTATGGTGGACAGATTGCCCGCGTTTATCGAAATGTTGCCGGTGAGGAAGTGTTGGTGGTGATTGCGGTTGCAGCGGCGCAGGACGGTGCCTTGCTGATCCATAGGCCTGAATCCTGCTACCCCAGCGCAGGTTTTGCGATCGTGCATGATGAGGTGCAAATGATTTCCATCGCTCCAGGCCTGAATATCATTGGCCGCTATCTCACTGCCGAGAATGGTGCGCGAATCGAGCAGGTGCTCTATTGGATCAGGATCGGGTCAGCGCTGCCGTTAACCGCGCGCGAAGGGCAATGGGCCAGTTTGGCTGCTGCGCTGCGCGGGCAGAGCGCTGACGGCGTGCTTGCGCGATTCTCGATGGCGCTGGCCGACCGCAGCGTGGCGCTCGAGCAATTGCTGCGGTTTGTGCAGACGCTTTACGCGGCGGCGCCTGCTTTGGGGCAGGAATTGTTAGTGAGCAAAACAGCGTGATGCGCCGTTTGATTGTTAACGCGTTGATGCTTGCGCTGGGGGCGTGCAGTGGTGAAGCAACCGAGCAATCCGTTGGCGGTCAGACGCTCGCGCGCGTGAATGGCGAGCCGATCACCATCGGCGATGTGGAGCTGGAATTGGCATTATTGCCGCCGGATTTGCGCGCGGATGCGCGCACGCATGTGCTCGAAGGTTTGGTCGATCGCAAACTGCTGGCGCAGGATGCGCGCGCGCGCGGCGATGAGCGCAGCGCCGAATTTGTTCGCTTGCAGCGCCGCTCGCACGAGTTGCTGCTGGCCCAGCGGACCGCTGATCTTGTTGCGGCGAGGTTCAGCGTTGCAACCGTTGGCGAAGCAGAAAGATTTCTGACCGCACAGCCGCAGTTTGGCGCGGGCAGGCGCTTGTTCACGATCGACCGGGTGGTTTTGCCGGTGGCATCAACCCAGGCCTCCGAAGCGTTGCTCGAAGCGCTGGCCAAAGCGCCATCAATCGACGAGCTCATGGCACATCTCGCGCGCGCAAAAATCGCCGCAAGCCGGGTGCGGCAGGATTGGGACAGCGCGGAAATGAGCGTGGATCAGTTTGCTGTGGTCGATGCGCTGCGCAAACATCAGCCAATGTTTCAACCAGTGTTTCGCAAAAAGGCCATCCAAACCGAAGCGATTGCGCTGGTGGCCGAACGCTTGGCCCCGCGCAGTCGCGACGAGGCGATGCGCCGAATCCGCAAGCGATTGTCAGATGAGCGCGCTGTCGCCGCGATAAAGGCACACGAGAAGTCGCTTCGCAAAGTCTCAACGATTGTCGTCATGCCGGGCAAACGACAATGATCTCGATTACAGATCCGACTGGGAAAACTGCACCGGCATCGGCGCACGAATCAACCTTTGAAAGCGCGACCTGCCAGAGCTCTCAGTAAGAACCTCGGCTCAACAAAATCGCGGGCACAGTGGCGAATAGGATCTTGAAGTTGAGCTGCAACGAATTGTTTCGTGCATAGATCACATCAAACGCAACTCGGCGGCGATAGCTAACATCATTCCGCCCATTTACCTGCCACAGGCCTGTGATCCCGGGACGAACCGAACAATAGGAATGGAAATAGCGGCCATAACGAATAACTTCGGCCTCAACGATCGGGCGCGGACCGACAAGGCTCATATCGCCGATGAGCACGTTGAACAATTGCGGCAGCTCGTCGAGGCTGGACTTGCGCAAGAAACCACCAATCGAGGTTATCCGTGGATCGTTCTTTAGCTTGTGATCAAGATCCCAAGACGCACGTGCTTCGGGGTCGCGCTCTAGCAATTCGCGCAATCTTACATCCGCATTTGTCACCATCGTCCGAAATTTGAAGCAGTAAAACGATTTTCCGTCTCGCCCAATGCGGCGTTGCGCATAAAAAACTGGCCCGCGATCCGATATATAGACCAACACGGCAATGATGATCATCAGCGGCAAGACCGCGACAAGCCCAGCCGCTGCGAGCATCAGATCGAAAGTGCGCCATGCCCAATCGCTCGACGCGGGCTTGGCTGGTTCGAGACCAGTTTGGCCGAGACCGATAGGGCTAGTGCGCATGGGCGTGCGATATCCCACGAAGTGCGCATCCTCAAAGCCTATCTTCTCGAACTGGTTCATATTGTCTCGCCTCGTTGGTACATGCCCGGGTAGCACTTCGCTGCAATGCAGCATAACATATCGCGCCAAAGTTTAAACCCGCATGGTGTTTTATTACTACATTTTAAGGACTTTTTAACGCAATGAGCTATTTGACTTACGTGCCGGGTTATTGATCCTTTTCGGGACAATAGGGGGCAAACCAGCGTCGTGTTGAGCGTTGAACGCTGCATTGGTTTCCGCACCGAAGTCTGTGAAGCAGATTGTAAGCCTCTCATTCGCTTGATGTCTTGGTCGCGCAATGCCCGCTTTCGTCAAAGCCTGCACATTACAGGCCCGGCTAGGCGACCTGACTTTGTGTAAATATTGCTAATAGTGCCCTGCCCAGCCCACTTTTGGTCGTATTGCCACAACACGTAAAACTGTAATCCAAGTCCTTAGCGAAAATCACAAATTTTCGGCAGGACGTTAGAGTTATGGGTTAAAGTCAATTGGATGCTCTAAAACAGGTTGAAATGAGGCTTTCTGTCGTCCAGCTGCACAATTCGCCGAACTCCTTAGCGTAGTTCGCTCAGTATTGGTCTGAGTCGCAAAACCCGCACTCCGCTCCTCTTCGCTCCGAATCAGTGGCTTGTGCGCCATCGGCACTGTGCGACGGACTTGCCGCGCAAAGCATCCCGCTGATTCGGACCAGAGCATGTTCTGAAGCGGCAAGCGATTCTGCGGGGCTCGTTCGGCACGCTTGTATTTTTTTCTGCGATTGCGAACGTTAAATTTGCGCTTGTCTGGCATGGCGTTGCTTCAGATCGATCGGTGGCCTGAGCGAAGATCGATTGGACCCAACATCTCGCGCCGATCTCGTGTCGTTAAATATCTAAAAATAAACGATGAGTTTCCCATTTCGGCAGAACAGCGCGTCGCAATAGCGCCACCGCATGTGAACCGGATGACCAAGGTTAATGGTCAATTTTCCACTCGTACGAACGAGTGGGTTACCAAGTGAATGCACGTCAATTTCACCACTCATGCGCGATTGAACCTTTGAGACAATCAAAGGGGAAGCGCAGTGCCTTATTTGAATTATTCCAAAGAACAGCTCAATACGAGCCGCTGGCTGCCCGGAACTTTTTGGGCAAGCCCAAATAAAAAGAACATTTTTGGTACTGATCTTGCCGAGTCATTATTCGATATAAAAGAAAATGGCATTCAATTAAATGGCGGTAAAGGCGATGATACGTATTTTGTTATACATAGCGACACAAAAGTTTTCGAATTAGCCGACGGTGGAACTGATACTGTCATGGCTTATACGAATCACACGCTTTCTAATAATATCGAAAATATCATTGCCGATGGTAACAATATTACCGTCACTGGCAACGCTTTGAATAATCTGGTGATCTCAAACGGTATTCGCAATGTGCTCATCGGCGGCGCAGGCAACGATGTTTTGATCAACTCTGGCCCTGCC
>JBBRXQ010000063.1:0-8899 GCA_038238515.1 Sphingomonadales bacterium
CACCTGCTGGTCGACAGCGCCGGTATCAAAATGACGGGAGAAGGCGAGTGGAAGACGCGCAAAGATGGCGCATCCTACCGCAGGCAGTTCCTACCGAAGGCGGCGGCGCAAGGTGCATCTCGGGATTGATTCTGGAACGCTGGATATCCGGGCCATTGAGGTGACGACGAATGCCATTGGCGATGCACCGACGCTGCCCGGTCTCCTAGCGCAAATTCCCGGAGACGAGCAGATATTCAGTGTCGGCGGAGATGGCGCTTATGTTACTAGGGACTGCCATGCCGCTATTGCCGGGCGCGGTGCCCATGCTGTCATCCCGGTCCGCCGCAACGGGCAACCATGGACGATAGGCGGCCCCGGCGTCGATGCCCGCAATGAGGCGCTACGCGTGACAAAGCGGCTTAGTCGCGCAATCTGGAAAAAGTGGAGCGGCTATCATCGTCGCAGTCTGATCGAGACCAAAATGCACTGCTTCAAACTCCGGGGCCAGCGCGTTGTCGCCCGCACCTTCGATCGTCAGATTACCGAGCTCAAAGTCCATGCCGCAATCCTCAATCGCTTCTCGGAAATAGGAACACCGGTGACCGTCCGCGTCGCATAATATCTTCAAGTAAAAGGGCGGTCGGGCTCTCGTGACTTTATGCAACAAAGCCACTTGTGAGAAGAAAGTGCATCCGATACCCAGCAACCAGCTTGATTTGTGTTTTTTGCCGCGCAGATCGAGATTGAATAGAAGCGATCTGTCATGCCCATCCCCGCCGCGTATCTGTTCGCAGGATTGATCGGGACGATTGCGGGCAGCTTTATTGGGCTAGTCGCGGATCGCTGGCCGCGCGGCGAGTCCATCGCGGCGGGGCGCTCCCATTGCACCGCTTGCCAGCATCCGCTCCATGCTTTGCAGCTTATCCCCATCGTTAGCTTTTGCATTCAGCGCGCGCGGTGTAGCCATTGCCGCGCCGCTTTGCCGGTTGATCTGCTGCTCGCAGAAATTGGCGGCGGCGGCGCGGCGATGCTGGCGGTTGCGTGCGGCGAAAGCTGGCCGGGGATTGCCGCGCTGGCGCTGTTTGGCTGGACGCTGGTGTTGCTGACGCTGCTTGATGCGCGGCAATTGTGGCTGCCCGATGCTATCACCATTCCGCTGTGCCTGGCCGGATTGGCGAGCGCGGCGGTGTTGCCTGCGCTGACGCTGACGGAGCGGGGGATCGGGGCGGCGGCGGGCTTTCTCAGCCTAGAAGTGCTCCGCCGCGCTTATCGCTGGCTGCGCAGCCGCGAGGGGCTTGGCGGCGGCGATCCAAAGCTGCTCGCGGCGATTGGCGCATGGCTGGGCGCTCCGGCGCTGCCGATCATAGTGCTATCAGCCGCGCTGCTTGGCCTTGGCTGGGCCGGTTTGCTTCACTTTCGCCAAGCCGGTATCGATCAAACCACCCAGTTGCCACTCGGGACGCTGCTGGCGTTCGCGGCGTTTTGCGCGGTGCCGTTCGTCTATCCGGCGATCAATTGGGCTTAATCGGCGGGCAATTTGGATCGTTCGATCCGTCTTCGCATTTGGCACCGCCGCCGGCAAAGCCAAGCACATCCACAGAGATGATGGAGCGCCGGTTCGACGTATCGTTATTGCTTGTCGAGCTGGTGTTTTGCGACGCAACGGCCGACGCAGCCGAAGTGGGCGCGACGGTAACCGGCACGGCGGCCTGACCGGGAACGCCCGAGATTGAGCCGCCAGCGCTGAAGGCATCCGAGTTTGCCACACGCGCGGCGGCAACCAGCACGTTGCCAGTGGCGCGAACACCCGCGTCGCCGGCATCCACCTCACCGGCCGGGGCGACCAGAATAATCGACGATGTGGGGTCTGTGGGGCGGCGCTGGAAGGCACCGATACCCGCGCCCGAGACGCTGCCCGCGCTATCTACCTGGCTAAAGCCATCAAGATTGAAACGCACGGTAACCGGCGGGAAGTTTGAAGCGCTGCGCGGACCCTGACCGGCGTTCAAATCGCCATTCGATGAAAAGAGCGTGATATCACCGCCGGCCTGGGTGAACACGCGGCTTTGATTGACGAGGAAATTGCCATCGACAAACCCATTGACCGCGCCGCCATTAAGCGTGAGCACCCCTTCGAAACCGATCGGGATCGCGCTGATCCGTTCGGCATTGCTGTTCGTAAGCTGGCCATAAGCAAGGCTTGCCGCCTGATCCACGCCGAAGCGCGTGACCCGCTGCGCCACTTGGGTTGACGTGCGCACCACCGAACCTGCTATAAAATTGCCGCCCGGACCCAAGATGGAAAGGTCACCGCCATTCACCGTTTGGATCGTCGCGAGGCGCAAATCGGCATTGCCGGTTGCGACTGTTTGGGCGGTTTGTGGTTGCCCATTGACCAAATTGCGCGTGGGCAGCCCTTGCGGACTATCGGCGCTCACTGTGGTGGGATCGGTGGTGTAGACGGCGAGGTTATCGGTGTAACCGGAGCTGACCGGAAACAGCGTTTGCACAGCGCGGTAGCTGCGATAATATTGCAGAAACGAGGGGCCATCTGGCTGTGCTGGTTGCGCCAATTCGTTGAACAACAACTCCCTTACCAAGAATTGGTTTTGCAACAGCGGATCAAGTTTGACGAACGCATCATAAAGCGCCGCGCTTTGTGGATACGAGGCATTGGCCAGCGCGGTGTTGCCTGCCGCAGTATCGGGGAAAGACGTGCCGCCGAAAATCGCTTGGAAACCGGCAGGATCGTTGGTCTTCAGCCATTGTGCCAGAATAGGCGCGTAGATCGGCCTAGTCCGATCCGGCCGCGCAATGCCCAGATTATCAGGCGTGAGGACGAACAAAGTCCTATCAAGTTCGGCAAAGTTTACCGGATTGAGGTAGCTTTCGCGCAGACCAGCGTAGTTCACGCCGCCAGCGATGCCAAACAGCACCGAGAGATTGGCACCGCCATCGCTCTGCCAAGGATTGTAGAAATTGCCGACGGTTTGAATGCCGCCCGCATAGCTGACATTCTTTACAACCGCCGAATTGATGAACGGGCCAATATCGCGCCCGGCCTGAACAACCAGATTGCCGCCGCCGCCGAGGATGAAATTGTTGCTGACGAGATAAGGCAGATTGTCGATGGTCGATGTCGCTGTGGTGCTGGTGATATCGCGCGCGGCGCTGATAATCGTGGTATCTTGCGCATTTGCGTTTTGGCCGGTGAAGAACAGATTGACGATATCGCGGCCTGCGAGAACCTGCACCGCCTTGGGCACATTGATCAGCGATTGCCGGATATCATTGCCAGCAAAAATCCGCGCTGGTTCAAAATCACCAGCGTGAGTGGTGTTTTCATTGTGATAGAGCCGCAGCAGAAATTCGCTGGTGGTCGGCCCGACCCCGGGAATGCCGAACCCAAGCCCAACCGACGCAGCGACATTGCCGGCACCTGTGGCATTAATCGAATCCAGATTTATGCGCGCCGCCGAAAAAGCACCGGCGAGCAGCGAGGGATCGCTATCACTCATCGTGATGACCAGCGAGGCGAGGTCGCCCGCGCTGAACAGCTGGAGATTGCCGGTTTTCGAAGGATAGAGCAGCAACGGCACGCTTGGCGCCGAAAGGGTGCTGGTCAAGGCCGCCAAAGTTAGCGTGGGCGGCAGGACAGAGCCGCCAAACGCGCCCGCGCCGCCTGTGCCGATCTGGAACGGGACAATCTGATCGAGCCGGTTGTTAACATAGCGCAATTCGCCCGTGGCAATCGCGCTGAACGAGCTTGTCGGGGTGAAGAAGCCTGCCTGATTGTAACGGCCCGCGCTATCGTCGCTGCGCGCCGCGCCCAATGCGGAAACACCGGCGAGACTGATCGCGCCCTGCGCGGCCAGCGCGACATTGGCGCGGGCCAGCCTGATCCGCAGATATTGCGCGGCATTGCCGGTCGTGTTCTGTGTTTCTCTGCCAAAGCTGACGACATTGCCGCTAACGTTGATCTGCCCGGCACCGTTTGCAACATCGATCTGCCCCGCGCCAAGATCGCCGCCAATCGTGGCGGACAAATCACCATGGCCCAGCGTTAATGATACCGCGCCAATGCCCGAGCTTGCCCTTGTGGTGGTTGTCGCCGCATCGAGCGCCAGCGTTAGATCGTTTACCGATCCGCCAACCGCCAAAGTAATATCGCCGCCAGCCAGCGTGCCCAATCCGCTGGTGAAATATTTCGGTGCGAGCGCGATTTCGGTGTCTTGCCCAACGGCGCCGGGCCGCCAGCGCTGCGACGTATCGCCGATGGCGTCTCTGTTGTAACTCGACACCTGGCTGCCCGAGATCACAGCCCCGCGATTGAGAAACCGTTCGGACCATTCATCACGCCGCGCCAATACCGATCCGCCAGCCTGAACCCAGAGCGAGCCGCCGCCATCGGCCAGAACCGCCGCCTGATCATCCAACCCCTTAGGCGAGGGCAAAAATCCTGTGTCCTGCGCGGGAAAGCCGAGATAATTGCTTTGGGGGGTGATCGAAACAACCTCACCGGTTTCAGCAACCCGGGCTGTGACGGCCTGCGCAGAAAGGCGCACGCCGGCGGTGTAGATCGCTGTGCCGCCCACTTGCGCGCCGCCGCCGGCCGAAACGGTGGCGCCGTTTTCATTGCGATAGACCGCTGCCGCGCCGTTACGCAGATCGATATTGCCCGATGCGGCGACCGCGATGGAGCCATCACCGGTGCGGATCAGGGTGCGCGAAGTGGCCACCCGCGCGCCAAAGTTTATCACAGGGGGCGAGACGGGCACGCCAATCGGATAGCCGGGGGTTTGGCCAGCAACATTCTGCGCGAAATTGGCTTCGATGGTTTGCAGGAACGCCAGCATATCGGCCAGCGGGGCCGCAACGCCTTCGACGACACCGCGCGGATTGGACATAAATTGCGCGTTGCCTGAGGTGAAAAAGCGCTGCGCTGCCACTCGGAAATTGCCGGCGAGGCCGCCATCGGGCGCGCCGCCCCACGTTATCTGGGTGTAAGCATCGCCGGTTAGCGCGTTCACATTGCCATTGCCGTCGGTTGTATCCAGCAATTCGTCGAGCCCATAGGCTGGCAGCGCGGCATTGGTCAGGCCGGCTATCGCCAGCTTGAGATCAATCCCAGTGCCGATCGAGGCGGTGCCGCGGATAGCGGTTAGGGCATAGGCGGTTTCGCCCCGGACGGTGAGATTGCCCGCGCTGGCACGATCAATATGCAGCGGATTGACCGATGTGCCCGACCCGGCAACCAGCCGCAAGCTGCTCGAATGGATGGCGCTGCCATCGGTCAGCCGGGGGAATAGCTGCGCGAAACCAAGCGCATCGCCGCCAATATCGCCGCTGATAGGATCGAAATTGTTGCCCAGCGCAGTCGCCAGATTTGCTTCAGGGCTATAGGGTGCCAGGGTGGAGCCAGCGCCTTGCTCTCTGCCGGTTAGAAAGCGCGACAGGTTTATCGTAACAGTATTGTTGGCGCCGGCCAGCACAGTGCCCGCGTTGATATCGGCAAAATTTGCCACATCGGCACAGTTTAGGCTGCTGCCGCAGCTGGTGAGCAGCCCCACATTGTAAGCCCGATCACCGCCGCCAAGCTGATAATTGATATAGGCGGCATCGGATTTGTCGGCAAAATTGAAGAAACCGTCGCTGATCGACCGGATGACATCGATGTTATTGGCAGCCTTGATCGTGAACACCCCGGCCTCGCCCGATGGCTTGCCGCCAACTCGATACAGGAACGAAACATGGTTAGACAGGATCTCGCTTTCGGACCCGGGTTTTAGCGCATAATAAGCCGAGCCATCGGGGCGCGGCCCCAATTGCGGCAGATCGATGATCAATCCAGCGGCGCGTGCGCCCGACACATTGAGCGTTCCCGCGGCGAGATTCCATGCCGCAACGGTGAAGATCGATCGGGAGGAAACCAGATCGACGCCAGGGCGCAAGCGGATGCCGCCAAAATCGCTGCCATCGGCGGCGCTCACCGCGAAGTTTTGGATGAAATAGGGGATGGATTGCGTGCCATCGAAGGAATCGACGAACACATCGCTTAGAATATTGAAACCAGTGGGTGTGGGATCAAGCACATCTAAGCGACCGACGCTGGAGATGCCATCGTATAGGCCCGAGATCAGATCGATATCATAGCGGCGATAGGCCTCAATCTGGCGCGAACTTGCGCCGATAACCGCGCCTTTTAGCCGAACGTCGATCTTGTCCATGGCATCGCCGATGATCGGCGCGCGCAGCGACAGCTCCCCGCCCTGATCGGCGGACACGAACTGAAACACATTGGTATTCACCAGCGTATCGGCGTCTTTGACGGTGACCCGCACCAAGCGATTGCCGCTGGTGTTTGCAGCAAGCGCCGCCTGCGTGCGCCGCGCGCCGAGATCGATGGTTGCGCCCGCGTTGATCGCAATCGCGCCGCCGGTGTTGCCGATGCCGATGGTGACATCGCCGGCGCTGGCCTGACGCTGGTCATTGTCGGCATAGCCGCTGGTGTGCGTATCGATGAGCGCGCCTGCATTGAGCGCAACCCCATCGCGGCCCCACAGCGCAACATTGCCGCCGCTGATCCGCGCGGCGGCCAATTGGCTTGGCGTGAGACCGGTGACCGATGCGCCCGAGGTATCAATCGTGCCGCCCACGATGATCGAGCCGCCATCGGCGGTGAGGCTGGCGTTGGCCGCCTTGAGAATGCTGCCACTGCTGAGCGCCAGATTGCCAGCGCCCGAGCGGATTGAGATGTCGCCCTGGAATTTGCGCGCATTGGTGAGCGCAAATCCATCCAGATCGAAGGCCGACGTGCCGGCGTCAAACGTGAACGAGCCCGCACGCGCGCCAGTTACCGCCGCATTGAGCGCGGCGCGCAGATCAATCGCGCCTTGCGCCGCATAAAGATTAAGGCGCCCGGCATTGCCGATGCCCGTGTCGGTGATCAGCGAACTTGTGGCCGGGAGCACGATATTGCCAGTGAGCGAGACGAGGTTCACCGTGCCCGCCCCCGCCGATATCGTGGTCATACTCTGGTCGTCGCCAAATTTGCGCGAGAAGCCTGGAGTGGCCAAGGACGCGGCCCCGGCCAGCGTGATCGCGCCATTAGAGCGGATGTCGATGACCCCGGATGTGGCGGTGATCGCGGTTCCATCGATGGTGATCGCGGCGACTGGCGCGGATGCCGCGCCGAAGCTGATGTGCGCGCCCGGCGCTCTGAGCCCGGCAGGCGCGGCGCTCGTGGTTCCAGCGCCAGTTGTTCCAGCGGCAGTTGTTCTAGCGGCGGTGAGCAGCACGGTGCCTTTGGTGGCGAAGTTATAGTCTGGGGTGACCGGGATCGTGTAGTTGCCCCGAGGCGTGATCTGGTCGCTGGGCGTGGTGGAGGTGCTGTTCAGATCGACCACTGCCGCCCGGTCAATCACGAACGGCGTGGCGAGCGTCAGCGCAGCGCCATTGGCCTGTAGCGCACCGCTGCCGACGATATAGGTGCCTGCTCTGGCTGTGAGATTGACCGCGCCATCGAAGCTATAGGTATCGAACGAGCCCGATCCCAGCGTGAGGCTGGCAAGATTGAGATTGAGGATGTTGCCCGTGGTTCCGCAAGCGGTGATGCCCGACATTGTGCATCCGGCATCAGCGATCAGGCGGCTGTTGGAAATGCGCGTATCGCCCGCATTGATCGTGAGCGTGTCAGAACCGCCAGTCTGGCCGGTGAGCGCGATACCCGCTGCGTCGATCGACAAGCGGTTGAAGGTGTGAACCGTGCCCGCGTCAAAAGTGATCGGGGCGGCGGTGCTGAGGCTTAGCTCCGCCGCGCGCGCGAGCTGCTGTTCCAGCGCGGCGCTGATCGTGCCGCGCGCGCCGAAGCTGAGGTTTGACGCGCTGATCGCGATGAGCGGAGCTGCGAGCGCAGCGGCATCGTCGATCGAGAAGCGGAAATTGGTATTGAGCAGCAGGCTGTTTCCAGTGATCACGGCCCGGCCGATGTTGAGCTGCGAATTGCGGCCAGCATTGGCGGCGGCGAATGCGCCAAGGCGGCTGACCGCGCGCTGCGGCCCGGCAGACAAGCGGAACACCGA
The DNA here is from genome assembly GCA_038238515.1 of Sphingomonadales bacterium. GTDB lineage: Bacteria > Pseudomonadota > Alphaproteobacteria > Sphingomonadales > Sphingomonadaceae > Novosphingobium. The sequence continues at coordinate 8,064 of JBBRXQ010000063.1, forward strand.
ACCGACGCCGGATTGATCGAACGGATCGCCATTTACCGGGTTGCTGGTCGAGGGGATCACATAATCGCCGGCGCGCGTATCGGCCAGAGTTCCGGTGGCGGTGATCGATGCGCCGTCGCGGATATTGATGGTGGACCCCGCCCCCGCCACCGCAAGGATCAGCTCGGGAACTTGGATGTCAGCGCCCGAAGCAACGGTGATCCTGCTCGCTGTGATGCCAAGCCGGGTGGTGCCATCGGCGTTCTCAATCCGCTCGCCGCCGATCATCAGGCTGTTGGCATTGAGATTGGCGAGCGAGCTGCTGGATAGCACCAGCCCGCTTGCGTTTGACGCGCCCGATTGATCGATAAAGATCGATTCGCCCAGAATATCCACGGTTGAGCCCCGGCCACCGGCGGCGGGGGTCATATCAAAGAACCCGGCAACGGTGAGCGATCGCAGCGGATCAAGCACGACCCGCGCCGCATCGAGCGGCAGACGCGGCGCGGTGATGCCCGCGCTGGCCGCAGCCCGTTGGATCGTGGCGGTGCCGCCGGTGGTTCTGATCGATGAATAGCGCAGGAAGCTGGCCTGCGATTGCAGCGTGAATGAGCGCCGCTGCGAGGAGACCAGGTTTGTCCCGGCGGTTGAATAAACCCCGCCAAGCACCGTGCTGCCATCGAGCAAAGTCTGTGTGCTGCCAATAGCAGGCACGGCCGCATCGACATTTTCGACAATCCGGTAGGCACCCGGCAGCAGCGCATAATGCGCCGGCATCAGGACATATTGCCCGGCCGCCAATCCGCCGCCGCCATCGAGCGTGACGGCAAGCCCGGCGCTGGTACCATACAGGTCGG
>JBBRXQ010000064.1:0-8844 GCA_038238515.1 Sphingomonadales bacterium
CCCCGGATCACGGCGCTCAAGATTGCCTTCTTGCCGTTGGGCGTAAAATCGATCGACTTGTCGCCGCCTTCGATCCGATCTTGCAAGAACCGCCGTTCTTCAACATCGGCGATGTGCATGTATTCCAGGCCCACTTTGCCGCAATAATTGCGCCGCAAAATGTCCACGATCTCGCGCACCGTGCCCCATTGCAGCCCCAGCACGCCGCCCAGAAACACGCGCGAGTCTAGCCCCGCGCCGACAAAGCCATGATATTCCGGCGAAAGATCGGCGGGCAGATCTTGCTTGGATAGCCCCAGCGGATCAAGATTCGCCGCCAAATGCCCGCGCACCCGGTAAGTGCGGATCAGCATCATCGCGCGGATCGATGCCGAAGCCGCCGCCTCAAGCGCGGCTTCATCGAGCGCAGGCGCGCCCGAAATCTCCGATGCCTTTTTCGCGGCTTCCTTGATCGCCGCCTTGATCGTCATCGGATCAAGCGCGCGGGTCAGATCATCCTGCGCCGCCGGATCGCTGATCGGCCAGCGCGGAGATTGCCACGAAGGCCCAGCTTGCGGCCCTTCTTGCGCCGGATCGGTCTCGAATTCGTGCACTTCCAAACCCATCGTTACGCTCCGCCTAAAACTCGAATTCCAATGCCTGATTGCCCGTCCGCTCATCCACCGCTCCCCCGCGAAGGCGGGGGCCTCAGTCAGGACAAGCGCAACCCCTCACGGGATCAACCCATCCTCAAACAAATCCCGCCACTCCGGGTTCTGCTCAACTATCCGCGCCACTTTCCAAGCCCGGTTCCACTTCTTCATTCGCTTTTCGAACATGACCGCTTCATAAATCCCATCAAACCGCTCGCACCAGACCAACCGCGTGCAATTATAGTTCCGCGTAAAGCCCGGCACCGTCCGGCTGCGATGCTGCATCACTCGATGCGACAGATCTGATGTAGCGCCAATGTACAAAACTCCGCCCGGCTTATTGGTCAGTATGTAAACGTAGCCGGGCCTCATTTTGTGACATCAACTCCAAACCCTGCAGGACCCAATCCAAACCTGCGTTGCACCCCCGCAACGGTAACCTTTCTGGCTCCCCCGCGAAGGCGGGGGCCTCAGTTAGGACAAACGCGACTTTCCCCCATACGTTCCGCACCGCTGAACGATGCCCCCGCCTTCGCGGGGGAGCAGGTTTTTTTGAGCGCGGTGGCAGATGTGTATGGCATTATGCGAGGCTTGGATCGATCCCGCGGCACGCCACCAACAGCTCTTTCACCGCATCCACCGAAATCTGCAGGCCAGCCTTGTCGGCGGCGTCCAGTTCGATCTCAACAATCCGTTCTGCGCCGCCAGCGCCGATCATTACCGGCACGCCAACATACAGCCCGTCGAGGCCATACTGCCCCTCAACATAGGCCGCGCAGGGCAGGATGCGCTTTTGATCGCGCAGGAATGCCTCGGCCATTGCGATGCCCGAAGTGGCGGGCGCATAAAATGCCGATCCAGTTTTGAGCAGCGCCACGATCTCGCCGCCGCCGCCGCGCGTGCGCGCCACGATTGCGTCGATCCGCTCTTGCGTCGAAAGGCCCATCTTGATCAGATCGGGCACCGGAATGCCGTTCACGGTGGAATAGCGCGTCACCGGCACCATCGTATCGCCGTGGCCGCCCAGCACGAATGTGTTCACATCCTTCACCGATACCGCAAATTCATCAGCGATAAAGTGGCTGAACCGCGCCGAATCGAGCACGCCCGCCATGCCGACAACCATGTGATGCGGCAGGCCCGAAAATTCGCGCAGCGCCCAAACCATAGCGTCCAGCGGATTAGTGATGCAGATCACAAACGCGCCCGGCGCATTGGCCTTGATGCCTTCGCCCACTGCCTTCATCACTTTAAGATTGATGCCTAGCAGATCATCGCGGCTCATGCCCGGCTTGCGCGCAATGCCTGCGGTCACGATGATCACATCGGCGCCGGCAATGTCGGCATAATCGTTGCTGCCGGTGATTTTGGCGTCAAATCCTTCGACCGGGCCGCACTGCGAAAGATCGAGCGCCTTGCCCTGAGGCACGCCCTCCACCACGTCAAACAGCACGATATCGCCCAGTTCTTTCTGCGCGGCGAGGTGGGCCAATGTGCCACCGATATTACCCGCGCCGATCAGCGCAATTTTTTTGCGAGCCATGCTCTATGGTCCTTATACCAGTACAGCGGGACAATATCTGCTGCAGAACAGCACTCGGTCAGGGCCAGATCCCGGTTACAAGCACGCTTGCAAACAGGCCCCGGTCCATAACCAGACCACCGATGGCTCGCCCCGCGTCCCGCATGAACAGGAAACCAGCCCGGCGTATCGCCAGCCAGTTAAGCTCCCAAATGCGCGATTGCAAGGCAGAAAGGCCCTTATTCCAGGCTTTTTATGATAACAGTTCGCAATAGCGATAGTGGTGCGCCATGCGCAGATTGGCGCGCTTAGCGCCGCCCGCCTTCGCGCCGATCAAAGCTATAGGCCATCCCGCCGTCAAGCACCCGGCCGATGGTCTTCCACCAGCGTGCATTGTCTGGCTCGTTCAGCTTTTCCGCAATTTCAGCAGCTTCATAGGCGCGTTGTGCCGCCGAAAGCCCGTGCGCGCCAAACAGCCTTAGTGCGGCTTCGAGCAGCGCGTCATCATCGTTTGCGCCCGCCCTGCAGCCCACCACGCCGCCCACCACGCCATCGGGCCGGGGAAAACTGTTGTCATTGGCCGCTGCGCGCCGCGCTTGTTTGTGCATCGGCTTCAGGCAGGGGGAGATTATCCCATAGCGGGGAGCAAAACGCAGCATAGCGGTCACCTTTGTTGGCCGTGGCCGGGATCGAGCAGGGGGGCGGGTGCAGCGCAATGCGCCGCTGACCAGCCCTTCCGGCGAGGACAATGCTCTAGCGCTGTGTCATGAACAGTGGGTTTGTCCTTACGGTTAAGCGCCTGATAACCCTGAATAAGCGTAACCCCGAATAAGGAACTCAACTGGTCGGCTGGCTGATCCATTTGCCCGCGTTTTCATAGGCGCTACCCGAAGCTTCAGACTTCGAGCGCGCTTTTGCGCCTGCTTCGGTCAACCCCGCAACGCGTGGTTCCCCCGCCGCCGGACTTCCAGCCCCATAACCAGCCCCAGCGCCATAACCAGCGCCATGCGGCAAAGGCACCTGCCCAAACGAAGGATTGATCGGCGCAGCCGCCCGCCCGCCCTCATCCAGTTTGCGCAAAGCCGCCAGCCGCCCGTCTTCATAGGCTTTTTCCAAAGCCAGCGGATCGCTGATATCGGCGCGCGCCGGGGTCCAGGTGCGCGGATGCGGCGCGGCCACCGGCTCGCCGCCCAGATAGGCATCGGTAAACGCTGCCGGCCGCCCCGCCGCCCCGCTCCAGCGATAAAACCGGTGCGCGCCAATCGTGCCCAGAAAAGTCAGGCTATCGGCCCAATAAGGATGGATCGCGCTGGTGTGATAATGCGTCGCCAGCCCCACCGGCGCATAAACATTGCCCGCCAGCGCATCCGCCGCCACACGCCGCGCGCGCTCCCAAAATGCCGCCGCCGGCCGCCGCGCCATCGATCCATCGCAGGCAAAGCTAAACTGGCACGATGGCCGCTCCGATCCTTGATAAACCACGCCGCACACCGTTTTGGGATAGGCCGGATGCGACACCCGGTTCAGGATCACCTGCGCCACCGCGCGCTGCCCGCCATCGGGCTCGGTCGCCGCCTCATAATAAATCGCCGCCGTCAGGCACATCAGCGCGCGCGATTTATCGATCCACGATCCCGCCGCGCCCAATGGCCGCGCCGCCGGGCCAGCCGGGCCATCGATTGAATCATCGCGGTGTATCGCGGGGTCGCTGAGCGAGCCCCCACTGCTGAGAGAACCCCACGCTTCTTGCGCCGCCGCAGGCGCAATCAAGCCATTGTCCTCGGCCGCCAGATAGTAAAACGCTGATCCCGGAAAGCTCTCGCCCGATTGCTCAAACGGCTGCAACCCCGCCACGCGCGGCTGCGCCTGCGCCGCATCGATCCCATCCGGATCGCCCCAGCCCACCGCGCCAAGCGCGAGCCCCAGCGCGCCCAAAGCCGCAACCCCCCAAAGCCGCCGCGCCCCAGAAGCGCGCACCCGCGGCCACAAATCGCGCACCACACCGCGCCAATCAAACCCGCGCGCCTGCGCAAATCGCCCAGTCGGCGCTTGCGCAACTGGCTCAAACTTTGGCTCAGGCTCTTGCGCACCCACGCTTTCCCGCAGAGACGCAGGCCCGCGCGCAGGCGCACCCGCCCGCTCCGGCGCCGCCGCAGGCAAAACAATCGGCCGATATTGGATATCCAACGGCATACAGCGCTCGCACAAATCCTAACAAAACCCGCGCTACCCGCACCGCCCCCCCGCCGCACCCGCGCATTTCCCGCTGTCTCGTTAAGACACACCCCCCTGCAATCTGGTTAAGAAGCGCCATCCGGTTAAGAAGAGGCGCGCCGGACCCCGCAGCTTCCGCGCTACTCCGTCAGCTCATCCTGAGCTTGTCGATGGAAGGCTGGGGCCTCTCCGCCAACGCAGCTGCCGTGCTAAATCAGCTCAATCTTCAATCCAGGATCGCTCTCAACGACAGATACAATGCGGTTATATTGCTCGATGATTGCGGCAAATGCCGCCCGCCGTCCAGCAGCCTCAAATCTGCCGATTTCGAACACATTGGCGGCCAGAAACTGCTCATAATCGAACACGTCGACCCGACCTTCGCTCTCGTTATCCGCAATCAGCGCCTTGGCCACAGCCAGCCGCTCCGCACTGGTAACGATGATCGGGCGCAACCCTTGGTGAATATTCTGCGCGCATTTTTCGATTAGGAGCTGAGTCGGAGCGGTGGTGACGTGAATGACTGTGTCCCCGATCTCGAAATCGCCGGTCCTGCGACCGTCATCTTTTACACTCGCACCGTAGCGGGCGATCTCGCCAGCACTCAGTTCCAAGCGCACTTCGATTTTAGCGCCGACAAGATGCTGAACCACGGTGCCGACAAGCGTTGCCCCAGCCGTTTCTTTTTGCCGCTCCTGCACCTGCACGATCAATGCGCGGATCGTGCCGCTGATGCCAAGAGCCGGATCGAGCCTTAATAGGAATGGTTTTGCCGCAAAGAACTCCCTGATCCGTTCGATCCAGAAGTCCATGACTTCGGGCAATTGGTCAGGGCAACCGGCAAGATTTTCGTTTAGGAATTGAGCGTAAGCGATCGCCTTGGCCGGGGTTCCGCGCGAGGTGCGTCCTCCCTCGGTGCTCAGTCGTCGTTCAATGCCATGAGCGCGCAAGATACGTGCGACACGTCCGCCGCCAGCGCCGCGAACTTGCCCGCCGCCCGTCGTCATCAATTTGCCCACATCAAGCGGCAACCCGTCCGTGCTGGCCATTTCGGTTATGACCAGCGCTAACCCCAAGAACCCTTTGCCAAGCATGCTATGGTCGCTGGCAAGCTGCGCCAATCTCCCCATCAGATCGCTCATGCAGTCGTCCTTCGCGCGGCTGCAAATCTCAGAAATGGCTCGATAATCGTTCGCGCGATGTGGCTGACGACCGGAACAGCGACCCCGTCACCGGTCAGATGGTAGGCATCGTTATAGCGTTCCGGCAGCACATAATTTTCGTCCAGCCCCATTAATCTGGCGGTCTCTCGCGCTGATAGCAAGCGCGTACGGATGCGCCCCTTTTCGGCAACCAAAATTTGCTGACGACTGGAGCCGCCACCCGGTGTTCTTAAACAACCCGCAACATCAAACCTTATCTCGGCGCGTTGTTGCCGAACGCCATTTTCATGCCGGGTGCGTTTGTAAATCGCGCCGATGGCGCGGACTTTGTTTGAAACGACAAGGTCTACCTTGGCTCGATTGACAGGAGACATCATGCCGATCAAGCGCTGCGTTTCGGCGTTGGTATGCCAGCGTGCGTTTTGCGGTTCATCCTCGATGATGTCTGCCAGCGTGGTATTCGAACGAGCGGGAACGCTGGGCGCAAACCACAACCAGCGCGAGCGTGATGGCTCCGGAAGCAGGGCCTGCGCTTGTCGCAAGCGATCCGGATGCCAATGATCAACGGCAAAGGCACTTTGCAATCCACCCGGCACCGGCCTGTCCATATCCAGCGCGATCAGAAACAGGCGCGGGCGCGATTGCGGCAGAAAATCCCGTGCATCGGCAACGATTGCGCCGATCCAGTATCCCGCCGCACCCACATGCTCACAAAGAGTCCTGAAATCGTCTCCGCCATGCGATGTCAGCAGTCCGCAAACATTTTCAAGCACGATGGCTTTGGGCTTTCGGCCTTCGGCAATCGTTGCAGAAATCAATTTCCAGAACGGCCAGAACGCGCCTGACCGGGCACCGTTCAAACCGGCTCCGTTTCCGGCAAGCGACAGATCCTGGCAAGGGAACGAGGCCCAAACGAGGTCTGCGATACCGGGAAGCTTGGCTGACTGGACAAGCCTAACGTCGCCTACATGCAATGCTGCGTCACCCCAATTCGCTGCATAGGCAGCCGCTTTCTTTGGGTCGAAATCATTGGCAAACAGACAATTCCAATCAACGCCAAGCCCCGCTCGCGCCATTCCGCCGCCCGCAAAGAACTCATAGAACCCAAACTGTGCCATGCTGCATTCCTGCCCTGTGACTTCCCCGCCTGAAAGGGCGGCTGCCGAATCTTCCCCGGATGTCTGATTGGACGCGTCAAATAATCGCAGTGCAGCGCGCAGATCAAGAACATAATAAGAACTTGCGCTTCAACATCCTTTTGCTCGTTCCAGCCAAGCCAAATCTCCACCCCAACCCCTCCCCACCGGGGAGGGGCTTTCCCATGCCCGCATTCGCGCCCCATGCCCCTAGTCGCGCATTGCATAGCGCCGTTCGGCGCGCCACATAGCGGCTTAGCACCCCCTTGCCTCCCGCGAACAAATATGGAACACCGCGCCCCATGTCACTCAACACCATTTCTGTGCGCGGCGCGCGTGAGCATAATCTTAAGGGGATCGATATCGATCTCCCGCGCGATAGCCTGATTGTCATCACCGGCCTCTCCGGCTCGGGCAAATCCAGCCTCGCGTTTGATACGATCTATGCCGAGGGGCAGCGCCGCTATGTCGAAAGCTTGTCGGCCTATGCGCGCCAGTTTCTGGAGATGATGCAAAAGCCCGATGTCGAGCATATCGACGGGCTCTCGCCCGCGATCTCGATCGAGCAAAAAACCACTAGCCGCAATCCGCGCTCCACCGTGGCTACCGTCACCGAGATTTACGATTACATGCGCCTGCTGTGGGCGCGCGTCGGCATTCCCTATTCGCCCGCCACCGGCCTGCCGATCGCCGCGCAAACCGTTAGCCAGATGGTCGACCGGGTGATGGCGCTGCCCGAAGGCACGCGCGCCTATCTGCTCGCCCCCGCCGTGCGCGGCCGCAAGGGCGAATACCGCCGCGAATTGGCCGAATGGCAAAAGGCGGGGTATACTCGCGTGCGCATCAACGGCGAAATGATGGCCATCGAAGATGCCCCCGCGCTCGATAAAAAGCTCAAGCACGATATCGAAGTGGTGGTAGACCGGATCGCGGTGAAAGACGGCATCCAGACGCGGCTGGCCGACAGTTTCGAGCAGGCGCTGAAGCTTTCCGACGGGCTGGTCTACCTCGATCTGGCGAATACCACCGTGGCCGAACTTGGCGCGCCCGCCGTCCCCGCCAAAGCGGCAGCCGCCGAGGAAGATACGCCCCCCGCCGCCAAACGCGCCGCCAAACCCAAAGCCGGCATGAAAAAAACCGGGCTGCCCGATAACCGCATCGTGTTCAGCGAAAAGTTCGCCTGCCCGGTCAGCGGCTTCACCATCGACGCGCTCGAGCCGCGCCTGTTTTCGTTCAACGCGCCCCAGGGCGCATGCCCCGCCTGCGACGGGCTGGGCGAGAAATTGCTGTTCGATCCGCAACTCGTCGTGCCCAACGAAAACCTCAGCCTTAAGCAGGGCGCGGTCGTGCCTTGGGCCAAATCAAACCCGCCCTCGCCGTATTACATGCAAGTGCTCGCCAGCCTCGCGGGCCACTTCGGTTTCAACCTTGAAACCGCGTGGGACAAGCTCGCGCCTGAGGTTAAAGTCGTGATCCTCTATGGCACCGCCGGAAAGCCGGTCCCGCTCACGTTCGTCGATGGCAAGAAAAGCTACACCGTCAGCAAAGCCTTTGAAGGCGTGATCGGCAATCTCAACCGCCGCCTGCTCCAAACCGAGAGCGCGTGGATGCGCGAGGAGCTGAACAAATACCAAACCGCGCAGCCCTGCGAAACCTGCCACGGCGCGCGCCTTAAGCCCGAAGCGCTCTGCGTCAAAGTAGCGGGCGAGGATATCTCCGCGATCACCCACCTTTCGGTCGCCGCCGCCGTGGCGTGGTATGGCGAATTGCACGAGCATCTCACCGCGCAGCAAAACCAGATCGCCAAGGCCATCCTCAAGGAAATCAACGACCGCCTCGGCTTCCTCAACAATGTCGGGCTGGATTACCTCAACCTCGACCGCACCAGCGGCACGCTTTCCGGTGGCGAATCGCAGCGCATCCGCCTCGCCAGCCAAATCGGCAGCGGCCTCTCCGGCGTGCTCTATGTGCTCGATGAACCCAGCATCGGCCTCCACCAGCGCGACAATGACCGGCTGCTCGAAACCCTCAAACGCCTGCGCGATCTCGGCAACACCGTGATCGTGGTCGAGCATGACGAGGACGCCATCCGCTCCGCTGACCACATCGTTGACCTCGGCCCGGGCGCGGGCGTGCACGGGGGGGAGATCGTCGCGCAGGGCACCCTCAAGGACATC
>JBBRXQ010000065.1:0-8837 GCA_038238515.1 Sphingomonadales bacterium
CCGGTGATGGTTGAGCTGTTGAACTACAAGAAAGACGGCACCCCATTTCGCAATGCGGTCATGATCGCGCCGATTTTTGACACCGCAGGAGAGCTCGAATATTTCCTCGGCTCACAAGTCGAAGTGCCTGGCGAAGCACAAAAAACTGCGGACATTCGGGCTTCAGATGCGCGTGAGAAAGTCGCCACGCTATCTCGCCGCCAGCGCGAAATTCTGCAATGCATCGCCGCCGGGCGGCTCAACAAGCAGATCGCCTTTGAACTGGGCCTGAGTGAGCGCACCATCAAGCTGCACCGAGCCGCAGTGTTGCGCGCGCTCGGTGTGCGGACCAGCGCCGACGCAATCCGTATGGCGATTGAGGCTGGGCTCTAGGGGCTTCACAGCGCAATTTTACAGGGCATAGTTTGGCGGGCGTAATTCGCCGCACCAACGCAGCGATATTGCCGCACATCAGACGGTATCGCGCTGATTCGGTGCGATGGCTGAAGGGCACTGGGCCTCGCCTCAACCAATCTGAGCTTTGTATGGCAGCTTGCGGTGCCGACCCAACGTCTATACGGAATCGAGAAATGCTCTGACAGCACACGATCAGCGCAGCAGAAAAACTCTATAATGCGGCATAAATGTCTTGGGAGACGTTGCATGGTTTACTTTGGCGGTCGAACACTTGGCGCCTTATCGGCATTGGCGCTTAGTTTGGTTGCGGGCTCAGCGCTTGCCAATGCAGCGGAGCCTGATGCCGGTGTGGGTAATGCCGAAGTCCAGCTCCCGCCGCCGCCCACCGCGTGGTATGCGGAAACCCCCGTCGGCGTGAAGGCAGGCCCAGTTACACAGGCAGCCCTTGCCAAAGGCGCCGATAAAAACAACTGGCTGCTTTACGGCGGCGATTATCGCAATTTCCGCCATAGCCCTGTTTCGGGCATCACGCCTTCGTCCGTCAAAGGGCTGCACGTCGCATGGTCTGCGCCCACGGGCACCACAGGGCAGTTTGAGACATCGCCGGTCGTTTATGGCGGCGTGATGTACATCACCACTTCGTACAATCGCCTGATGGCGCTCGATGCCAAAACAGGCGAAATCCTCTGGCGTTATGATGTGCAGCTGCCCGGCGACCTGCGGCTATGCTGCGGCCCTGCGAACCGCGGCGTCGCGATTGGCGGCGATCTGGTGATCATGGCAACGCTCGATAGCCATCTCATCGCGTTTAACCGGACCACGGGCAAAGTGGTGTGGGATAATGTGGTGGCAAATTACAAGGACGGCTATTCGATCACAGCCGCGCCGCTGATTGTCGGCAATCTTGTCTATTCGGGCATCGCGGGCGGCGAATTTGGCGCGCTGGGCTTTATCGATGCCTATGACCTCAAGACTGGCAAGCGCACATGGCGCATCAACACGGTGCCATCTGCTGGGGAGCCTGGCGTCGAAACCTGGGCTGGCACATCGTATAAATCGGGCGGCGCTCCCAGCTGGACCACGGGCGCGTATGATCAGGAAACCAAAACCTTGTTCTGGACCGTCGGCAATCCATCGCCAGACTGGAACGGGGATAGCCGGGCGGGAGACAACCTCTATTCGAACTCGGTCCTCGCGCTTGATCCGCTAACGGGCAAAATGAAATGGCATTTCCAGTTCACCCCGCACGATGTGTGGGACTACGATGGCAACACCCAGATTTTCCTCGTCGATACAGAATTTAACGGCAAGCCGATCAAGGCTATCGCTCAGGCCAATCGCAACGGATATTTCTACCTGCTCGATCGCTCCAACGGCAAATTTTTGCGCGCCAGCCAATATGTTGATCAGCTAACATGGGCCAAGGGCGTGGATGCCAAGGGCCGCCCGATGGTCGATCCCGCCGCCATGCCACAGGAAAATCCGACCGCGCGCGTCTGCCCGTCCAACCTCGGCGGAATGAACGGCGCGTGGACCGGGGCCTATGATCCGGCCACCAGCCTCGTGTACGCGCCCTCGATCGAATCGTGTCAGGAATACGTGAAGGGCCTTGCGGTCTACGTGAAAGGTATTCCGTTCATGGGTGGTATGCCCAATATCATCGATGCCAATGCAGGCAAATCATACGGACTCTTGACCGCGATTGATGTGAAGACGGGCAAGATCAAATGGCGCTACCGCGACAAGAAGCCGATGATGGCCGGTGTTGCTGCGACAGCAGGCGGCGTGCTGTTCACGTCAAACCAACAGGGCGAGGCACTGGCTTTCGATCAGGCGTCTGGTGAGAAACTCTGGTCATTTCGCATGGGCGGCGGCGGGCGCGGCCAACCGATTGTTTATGAAGTCGATGGCAAGCCTTATGTAGCCATACCCTCGGGCGGCTGGCCCGGTCTCGATGGCTTTGCCGGTGCCGCCTCAAATCTTCCCGAAGGCGGGCACCTATTTGTGTTTGCGCTGGATTGAGCCTTGCGGGTTGTGCGCGGTCGCATTTTTTGAAGGTGAATTGCTGAATGCGTAAGCGTTTTGGTCGTCTGGGCGTGGTCACGTGGTCACTGCTGACATTCTCGGCCGTGATTGTCAGTGCGGGCTGCGCACAGACTGCTGCCACGCTCGCGGCGGCCCCACCTCCTGCTCCGGCCATCCCTGCTCCGGCCATAAGCGTGCCAGTGTCGGGCACGCCTCAGTCCCCAGCAGATATTGCGCGCGGCAAGGCTTTGTTCACCGGCACGTGCGGTGCCTATTGCCACCGCGGAAGTACTGCGCCCGCCACCGTCAATGCATCGGATGCGCCGTCCTTGTTCGATTGTGATTGGCGCCACGGCGGTTCGGATGCGCAGATCTTCACCAGCATCAGCAAGGGCGTGGAGGGCACCCGCATGGTCGCCTTTGGCGGCGCGCTACCCGATGAGGACATCTGGCGCATCGTCGCCTATCTGAAGTCCGCTTCGCTCTGCAATTCGCCGGGCTAAGCGCACCTTGCCCCAATGCCGCGAATGGCGCAACCTGCCAGTTTGTTGGCGCACCGCGACGTTGCATCGCGCCGCATATTTGGCGAGCTTAAGCCGAGGCTGGGGGTATGCAAAACAATCGCGCCCGAACAACGGCCGAAGAGGAGCTGAATGTGACCGAAGTGTTGGAAATGCAGAGGCAGGATAGTGCCGTTTCGGTTGAGGAGTTTGATGTCCTCATCGTTGGCGCGGGCATTTCGGGCTTGGGCAGCGCGTATCATCTCAAAACGCAAAGCCCGGGCAAAAGCTTTGCCGTTCTGGAAGCAAAGGATGATATCGGCGGAACTTGGCACACCCACCGCTATCCGGGGGTCAGGTCGGATTCCGATCTCTACACATTTGGCTACCGCTTTAAGCCGTGGATCGGCCCTCCGATCGCGACGGCTGAAGAAATCAGGGTCTACCTCCGCGATGTCGTGGCAGAAAACGATCTGGGAAAAGCGATCCGCTTCGGCACAATGATCACGCGCTGCTCGTGGTCAAGCGCGGATAAGCGCTGGACGGTCGAAACCACCAGCCGCGACGGAGCGCCCGGGCGCACATATCGTGCGAATTTCCTTTGGATGTGCCAAGGCTATTACGACCACGAAACCCCATATTTGCCTGCATGGAAGGGGACCAAAGACTTCAAGGGATTGCTCGTCCATGCCCAAAAATGGGAAGACAGCATCGACTATAGCGGGAAACAGGTTGTTGTTATCGGATCGGGCGCAACCGCCGCCACCGTGATTCCGGCCATGACGGATAAGGCTGCGCATGTAACGATGCTGCAGCGCTCACCCACTTATTTTTATTGCTATCCCAATCGCAGCGATCTTGCCGATCGGCTTCGCGAGATCGGCGTGGACGAGGAAACGGTGCACCGCTGCGTGCGTCTAGATTACTTGCACAACCTCCAGCTGATGGACCGCCGCGCGCGCGAAGAGCCCGACATGGTGTTTGAGGAATTGAAGGAACTGATCCGGCAATATGCCGGACCAGACTTCGAATTCGAACCAGACTTTACCCCCAGTTATCGCCCTTGGCAGCAGCGGCTGGCCTTTCTTCCCGACGGCGATATGTTTGAGCGGATCCGCGAAGGCAAAGTCACTGCCGTGACCGACACGATCGATCATTTTACGCCGGGCGGCATCCAGCTTGGTTCGGGCAAAGAGATCAAAGCCGACATTGTCGTTGCGGCCACAGGCTTTAATCTCTTGGTGATGGGCGGAATCGCGTTCGACGTTGATGGCGTGCCAGTCGATTGGTCGCAGAAACCGACTTATCGCGGGATGATGTTCGCAGGCGTGCCAAACATGGCGTGGGTATTCGGCTATTTCCGCGCGCCGTGGACACTGCGGGTTGATCTTATGGGCGATTTCGTCTGCAAGATGCTGCACCACATGGATGAAAAGGGCGTCTCAGAGGTCAATATCGTAGTGCCCGCTGGTCTTGCCGGTGCAGAATTGATGCCGTGGATTGAGGACGACAACTTTAACCCCGGCTACCTGACGCGCGATATGGACAAGATGCCCAAGCGCGTGGGCGAACACCCCGAATGGCGGCACACGCAGGATTATTTCCGCGAGGTAATCGATTTCCCAGCGATCAATCTTGATGGCGAGGAATTTGCATATCGCTAAGGGCCAGCGCGCCTAGCCATCAAACCGGATGGCTAGGCGGTAGGAATGGCTAAGCGGACGGTGCGTTTTTGCCTTGCTTTTGCCGCCGATATTCCAGTGCGCCCATGCCAGACCAACGCTTAAATGCGCGCGAAAAGCTGGATGGCTCGGCAAAGCCAACCGCAAACGCAATCCCTTCGACGGTCATGCGCCGATCCATCAGCAACTCCTTGGCGCGTCCATAGCGCGCCTCATCCACCATCGCCGAAAATCGGGTTCCTTCTTCTGCTAGCCTGCGGTGGAGGGTGCGCTCGGAAAGCGCAAGCTGGCGTGCAGCCTCGCCCGCGCTCAGCAGTCCGCCATCCTTGCGGCTCAGGCGCGCCGCCAACCGCGCTCTGATCGTGCTGTCGGCCTGCGCGCGCCTGAGCATCGAATCGCATCGCGCGCTGTAAAGCGTCAACAGCTCGCTATCGGCCAGCGGAAGCGGCAGGTCGGCCGCCCCGGCCTTGAATATCCATTGTGTCTGATCGGCATTAAACTCGACCGGGCAGGAGAACAGTCGGCGCAAGTTGGTCCAGTTGGGCGGCGGGGGCGTGGTTATCGTCACGCGCTCTAGCGGCAGATCGCCGCCCATCAAATCGGCCACCAATGTCCGTATCGCGCCAAGGTCGCGGTAATGTGTGAAATCGTAGAGCTGCTTGGTCAACTCGTTGCAGCTGCCGAGAAGCGCGCAAGAACCGTTTGAATCCGCAACATAGCGATAATTGATCAGCGAATACGTTAATGATTGGCAGCGACAGGCAATTTCAAGCGCATCGCCCAGAGTGCGCGCGGTCATCATCGCCAAGCCAAGCTCGCCATATTTGATCGAGCGATAGCGCAAGCCCACATCGAACCAGATACTGGGCGTGTTCGCGGTGCAATCCGCAAAGCCTTTTTGCAGCAAGATCTCTTCCTGCGTCAGCAATTCGCGGGGCTGCTCGTCAAAGCGCACCGGGCGGATTTGGCTGTTGCGGCAGAAATTGTCCCAGTCGATCCTGAATTCGTTGACCAGCGTATTGCGCATGAGGCGTGCGCTCAGATCCGGCAATGCCGCGTAGAGTGTGTTGGAGTCCATGACACCTGCCCTCCTCAGATCATTCTCAATTCAGATCATTGCCGCGAATGTAGCGGGCGCTGGCCACATCCGTCAATAACTTGGCGAGCAGTGACATGGTCGCGCAAATCGAAACCACCTAACTTGCATCCTAGATATAATAATAATTCGGGGGAAATCTTTATTTCACATGCTGTTAACGCGATTTCCGGATCTGTGAAATCGAGCATTGCTGCGCATAGCATGCCGCAGCAATTTGGCTTTGCGCTTTGCGTTCGCTCGGCTTTTTCCGCAGCATCGGATCTTCATCCTGAGGGGGCCCGGTAATGTCTGCTCCTTTTATCCTCCCTGAATGTGCCGCAGTGCTCGCTGGTCTGGCCGAGCAGGGCGGGCCATCACTCTCCGATATGTCGGCGACAGATATGCGCGCAACGTATCAGCAGCTCGGCGTGGTGTTCGATGCGCCAGTGGAGCCGAATGTGCGGTGGACCGATCTGGTCGGCGCGGGGTGCCGCTTGCGCGCCTATTTCCCTGCCGAGGTGAAGGCTGGGCCGGTCATCGTATTTATGCACGGCGGCGGCTGGGTGATTGGCGATCTTGAAAGCCATCATCCGCTCTGCACAGTGATTGCCGCGATAACCGGCCTGCGCGTTGTTGCAGTGGATTATCGCCTTGCTCCAGAGCATCCATTCCCTGCCGCGCATGATGATTGCCTTGCCGCCGCGCGTTTCGTGATGACGAGCCCGCCCGAGCTGGAGGGCGCAGTCACCGGGATTGCCGTTGCCGGTGATAGCGCCGGGGGCACCCTTGCCTTCTACGTTGCTAGCGAACTTGGCTCAGGCGTCGTTCTTGCGCAGCTTTTGATCTATCCGCTGGTCGATTGCACCAGCCCGGCTGAGGGCTCGTACAAGGAGCTTGCCGAAGGCTATGTGCTCGATCGTAAGCTCATGGACCGTTTCATCGCCGATTATCTGCCGGGTCCAGACTCTGCCGCGGGAAGCGCAGCGTCGCCCGTGCTTCATCCAATGCCCGCCGATCTTCCCGCCGCCGTGGTAATTACCGCAGGGCTCGATCCGCTGCGCGACCAAGGCCGCGCGCTGGTCGGCAGCATCGCGCAAATGGGGGTGGAGGTTCACTTGATTGAGGCGCGCGGCCTGATCCATGGGATGGCCACCATGCGGCGGGCTTTCCCCACCGCAGATCGCGTCATCCGCCGCGCAATCGCTCAATTTGCAGAGTTGATCCACGCCTAGAACTCAATACCGAAGGGCTAAGGCCACCACAAGTAACGTCGAACTTTCGTAATCTTACAAAACAAAAATAGCATCCAGAGGAGAGGCATATGAAGACCATCCAGCGCGCCGTTTTAGCGGCATCGACTGCACTTACGCTTGCAACTTTTGCGCATCCCGCATTTGCGGCCCCGGCGGCGCCCGCCGCAGCAGACGCTGCGGCTGCCGAAGAGATCACCGGCGGTGAGATCATCGTTACTGCGAACAAACGCAATGAAAGCATCAGCAAGGTCGGCTCCAGCGTCGTCGCCTTTGACAACTCGATGCTTCAAAACCGCAACATCGTGCGGCTGGATGAACTGGCAAAGGCGGTGCCAAACCTGACGCTGGCGCCATCAACCCACGGCACGCCAGTGTTCACCTTGCGCGGCATCGGCTTCAACGCCGATTCGCTCGGCGTTTATCCTGCGGTCAGCCTGTCGCTTGACCAAGCCCCAATGCCGTTCCCGGTGCTCGCGGGCCATTCGCTCTATGATCTTGAGCGTGTCGAAGTGCTCAAAGGGCCGCAGGGCACCTTGTTTGGCCAGAACTCAACCGGCGGCGCTATCAACTTTGTCGCTAACAAGCCGACCAAGGAGCTGCAAGCGGGCTTCAATCTTGATTATGGCCGCTTCAACGAAGTGCATGGCAGCGCCTTCATCAGCGGTCCGGTCAGCGAGACAATCGGCATGCGCTTAGCCATCGATGCCGCGCACCGTGACGACTGGCAGTATAACTTCACTCGCGCAGACACGATTGGTGAGCAAAACTACATCGCTGCCCGCTTAATCACCGAATGGAATCCCTCAGACAGGATTAAATTTGAACTGAACATCAACGGTTCGGTTGATAAGTCTGATCCTCAAGCGCTGCAGATCATTGCCTCGCTGCCATCAAACCCGGCAGCGCCAACGGTTCAGGAACTGACCGCGCCGCTCACCCCGCGCGACCTGCGGGCTGCAAATTGGTCAACTGCTGGCCGCGCAGCAGTAACCGGCCTGCCCGGTGGCTTCTCGCAATCGGCGAGCTTGAACCCCCGCCCGCGCGGTGACCGCAAGCTGTTTCAGGCATTCTTGCGCGCCGATTTCAATATCTCCGACGATATCGCGCTCACCTCGATCACCACCTATAACCACCTCAAGCAAAACATGTCGTTCGATCTCGACGGTTCGCAATTCGAGCTTGTTGATAATCCGCGCGATGATGGCAAAATCTCTGATTTCAATCAGGAATTGCGGCTCTCTAATGCCTCTGCGGCGGGCACAGTTTTCCGCTGGACCCTCGGCGCGAACTACAACCATAGCAGCATCGATCAGCTTCAGATCATTACCTATGGCGACAATTCGCTGAGCAACGCGGGCACATTTTTCATTCACGATTCCACCGTGACGAACACGGGCCGGATTAATACTTATGCCGCATTTGCCAACGGCGAATATGATCTTACCGACCAGCTCACCTTCAAGGCTGGCATCCGCTACACCAAATCGACCAACAAAAACACGATGTGCAATGCCGACACGACCGGGGATCAAAACCTCTCGTCATTTTTCACTCTGCTGGGCAACTTGCTGGGTGGGCGCAATATCCCGCTGGCATCGGGCGATTGTTACTCGCTGAACGCGCAGAATCTTCCCGGCGATCTGTTCCGTTCGACCTTGTCAGAGAGCAATGTGTCGTGGCGGGTGGGCATCGATTTCAAGCCATCCACCACCACGCTTCTTTATGCCAACATCTCGCGCGGCTATAAAGCGGGTGCGTTCCCCGTGATTACCGGGGCCGCACAGGATGTTTTCCTGCCAGCGAGGCAGGAATCGGTCACGTCTTATGAGGCAGGCGTGAAAACCCGGCTGGCGAACAATATGATCTCGCTCAGCAGCGCAATCTTCTATCAAGACTATCGCAA
>JBBRXQ010000066.1:0-8826 GCA_038238515.1 Sphingomonadales bacterium
CGTGAGCAGGCGCATCCGAAAATGCGCCTGCTCACCATTTCTCAGCCCGGGCTAACCGGCCGAGGAGGTAAGGGTGTCGATGTTTTGTTTGAGGTCAGGATCGCAATCAAAGCGCCCCCAGTTACAAGCGCACCAAGGCCGGCCAATACAGGAAATCCACCCCTCGTCGCCGGGATCACATCCGCAGCTCTGGTGGCGGGAATTACTTCAGCAGGGGCCGGTGGAGGCGCGGGAGGTGGCGCTAGTGGCGCAGGAGGCGGCGTTGCCTCTAAGGTCGCCAATTGCTGCACAGGCTGCTTTTCAATCGCTGCAGCCATCCGCTTGGCCTTGCGCTTCTTTGCTGATGCCAAACGCTTTTTCTTCGCGTGATGCGCAGATGGCGCACCCGCATCGGCGAGCACGACGATCGGCGAAACCGCCATTGTGGCAGCGGCGAGCGCCATCGTAAGTCTCGGTAAGGAGGATAACTTAAGATATTTCATAGCCATAGCTCCAGAAATTGGCTGCCAAGAATAACCTCGGCAAAGGATTTCCGCCCGAGTCGCTAGATGAAATCACTTACGGACATTAACTATGTTACAACGCTTATTCGTCGGGAAATGTAAATTTGTTCGAGGGTGTCCGGCAGGTGTGCGGATCTGGGACTGTCATCGCTTTCTGAGACAAGGCGCGGCTTTTGAATGCGCGTAGAACGTGAATGAGCGCAGCCTCAAATGGTTCTGATGAGCATGACTGCCGTGCGCGCGTCTGATTTTGAAGAAACCAAGCTGCGGGCAGTTCGCACGGCGCCGACGTCAGAACCATGTCATATTGCGCGCGCAAAGCGTCACTGCTCAATGCTTGACCAGAGTGGTTTGGCGAGGCACATCGACACCGCCCAAATTAAACCAAAAAGAGGAGAGTCTATGTTTTCGCACGTAATGCTCGGCAGCAACGATATTGCCCGTTCAAAGGCATTTTATGATGCCACCTTCGCAACATTTGGCGGCCCAGAAGGCTTTGTCGATCCTAAGGGTCGGCTGGTTTATCCGCACAATGGCGGCATTTTTATCCTGTCTGTGCCGATCAATGGCGAGCCTGCCAGCGGCGCCAACGGCGGCACGGTCGGCTTTGCGATGACCCCCGAGCAGGCCGATGCCTGGCACGATGCGGGTGCGGCCAATGGCGGCACTTCATGCGAAGATCTTCCGGGCCCGCGCGAAGGCAGCCCTTACTATTTGGCGTATCTGCGCGATCCCGATGGCAACAAGCTCTGCGCGCTGAACGTCATCGGTAGCTAAGGGCAGGAAATGACATTGGCCGGGATGGAAACCGTTTCGACCGCCAAAGCGCACGGCGGCACATTGGGCGTTTATCGCCACACGTCCACCGCGACGGGGACAGGGATGACCTTTTCGGTCTTCCTGCCCCCGCAGGCGCAAAGCGACATGAAACTCCCCGTGCTGTTTTACCTTGCGGGGCTGACCTGCACGCATGCCAATGTCACCGACAAAGGCGAGTATCGCCGTGCCTGCGCCGAACTTGGGCTGATCTTTGTCGCGCCCGATACCAGCCCGCGCGGTGAAAATGTGGCCGATGATGCGGCGGCCGCTTATGATTTCGGGCTGGGCGCGGGTTTTTATGTCAATGCCACGCAGGAACCGTTCGCGGCGCATTACCGGATGTGGGATTATATTGCCGAGGAATTGCCCGGCTTGATCGCGGCGAATTTTCCGGCTGATCCGGCACGGATGGGGATCACGGGTCATTCAATGGGCGGCCACGGCGCGCTCACATTGGGCCTTACTTATCCTGAAAAGTTCAAATCGCTTTCCGCCTTCGCGCCGATTGTTGCGCCGGGGCAGGTGCCTTGGGGTCACAAGGCGCTGGGCGGCTATCTGGGCGCAGATCCGGCGGCGTGGCGCGCGCATGATGCGGTGGCGCTGATCGAGGATGGCAAGCGCCCGGCTGGTGATGTTTTGGTTGATCAGGGCGAGGCGGACAATTTTCTGGCCGAGCAATTGCGGCCTGAATTGCTGGAAGCCGCGTGCACAGGTGCGGGCATTGAACTCACTCTGCGGATGCAGCCGGGCTATGACCACAGCTACAATTTCATCTCCACGTTTATGGAAGATCACATTCACTGGCACGCCGCGCGGCTTTGATCGCGCGGCTGTAATCGCGCATCTGTGATCGCGCGGCTGTGATTTTGGGGTTTGTGATCGCCGGGTAAGGTGGCGTTGGACTGCCTGAGGCGCCCCGCCTTCGCGGGGGAGCCAGTTAGAGTAAGCGCATTCCAAAAGTTAGAGTAAGCGCATTCCAAATGGCCCGTTGCTCCCCCGCGAAGGCGGGGGCATCAGGCGGGATAAGCGCTGCTATCTGGCTGCGCGCGCCACTGCATCCAGCAAGCCGTTCACAAACTTCGCCTCGCGCGCATCGAAAAAGGCGTGCGCCACATCAAGGTATTCGCTGATCACCGTGCCCACGCCGATATCGGCGCGCGCCAGTAGCTCATATGCCCCCGCGCGCAAGATTTGCAGCATCGTGCGGTCTAGCCGCGCGATCGACCAACCGGCCGCCAGATTGGCCGCGAGCAACGCGTCGATCTCATCGCGCCGGGCAACAGTGCCGCGCACCACATCATCAAAGAACACGACATCGGCGTCGATATACTGCTCATCTTCGATCTCGCAGCCCAGCCGGTGCTGATGAAATTCATCGAGCAAACCGTTTAACGCGGGAGCTTCCATCTCAAATTGATAGAGCGCCTGAACCGCAGCAAGACGCGCGGCTGAGCGTGCAGGGGCAGTTGTGCGGCTCATATACCAAGCCTCAGTTCGATCGAGCGCGCGTGCGCGGTCAGCCCTTCGGCATCGGCGAGCGCGATTGCGGCGGGGCCAATCGCGGCAATCGCCGCCTCGCTGGCGGCGATAAAACTGGTGCGCTTCATAAAATCGAGCACCGAAAGCCCAGACGAAAAGCGCGCGCGGCGGCCAGTGGGCAGCACATGGTTTGGCCCGGCGACATAATCACCAATCGCTTCGGGGGTCATCCGCCCGAGGAACACCGACCCAGCGTGGCGGATCTGCGCAAACAAGGCTTCAGGATCAGCAGTGGCGATCTCTACATGCTCGGCTGCCAGTGCATTGGCCAGCGCGGGCGCCTCATCGAGCGAATCGACCACGATAATCACGCCGTAATCGTCCCAGCTCGCCTTGGCGACGCGCGCGGTGGGCAGCATGGCCAGTTCCACCCCGATCATATCTGCCACCTGATCAGCAAAGCTGGCATCATCGGTGATCAGGATCGCTTGTGCGGCGGGATCATGCTCGGCTTGGCTGAGCAGGTCTGCGGCGATCCACTGCGGATCGTTTTGTCCGTCGGCGATGACGAGTATCTCGGAAGGCCCGGCCACCATATCGATCCCGACCACGCCAAACAGCTGGCGCTTGGCCTCGGCGACCCAGGCATTGCCCGGCCCGGTGATCACATCAACCGGGCGGATGCGCGCCGTGCCATAGGCGAGCGCGGCGACTGCCTGCGCTCCGCCAATTCGCCAGACTTCATCGACGCCAGCGAGATGCGCGGCGGCCAATACCAGCGGATTGATAATGCCCTTGGTGGCGGGCGTTACCACGACCAAGCGCTCAACCCCGGCGACTTTAGCTGGGATCGCGTTCATCAGCAGCGATGAAGGATAAGCGGCGCGCCCACCCGGAACATAGAGCCCGGCGCCATCCACCGCGCGCCACCGCGCGCCAAGCCGCAGCCCGGCCTCGTCGGTAATATCGCGGTCTTGCGGCAGCTGCGCGCTGTGCCACGCGCGGATGCGCTGCGCCGCCAGTTCAAGCGCGGCGCGCAAATCGGGAGCTAGATCCTCAAACGCCTCTCGGCAAACGGCGGGATCGACCCGCCATTCATCGTCAGCGGGGGTATGCTGATCGAACCGCGCGGTATATTCGGCAAGCGCCGCATCGCCGCGCAGGCGCACATCTTCGATGATTACTTGCACATCGCGCGTCACATTATCGTCGCTTTCGCGCCGATCATTAACGATGCGCGCAAAGTCGCGGGCAAAATCGGGCTGACTGGTTTTAAGCCGCTGCATCACGCCACCTTGCGCTGGGTTACAAGATCACGGAAGGCATCGATGAGTGCGCCGAGCCTGGCGCTGTCGGTTTTCAGCGCGGCGCGGTTTACGATGAGGCGCGCCGACACGGGCATGATCCGGCTGGTTTCGACCAGGCCATTTTCCTCTAGAGTGCGCCCGGTTGAGACCAGATCGACGATCCGGCTGGCGAGGCCGAGCGATGGTGCCAGCTCCATCGCGCCGTTCAATTTTACCACTTCGGCTTGAATCCCAAGCCGCTCGAAATGGCGGCGGGTGAGGCTGGGATACTTGGTCGCGACGCGGGCGTGGCTTTCGCGCGCATTGGCCCCGCTTTCGCTGGCGGCGACTGGCTCTGCTACAGAAAGGCGGCAGTGGCCAATGTCGAGATCAACCGGCGCATAGAGATCGGCATAATCAAACTCATCGATCACATCCGAACCAACAATGCCAACTTGCGCCGCGCCGTGGGCGACAAATGTTGCCACATCAAAGGCGCGCACGCGGATAATTTTGACATCATCGCGGCTGGTGGCAAAGCTGAGCGCGCGCGATGACTTGTTAAAGAAATCTGCTTCGGGCACCACGCCTGCCTGCTCCAGCAGAGGCAGCGCTTCATCAAGCAAGCGGCCTTTGGGTAGAGCAAAGATAATGGGCGCGAAGTTTGGGGGGGAGGGAGCGTTCATGGCTCCGCTGCCCCTATGGCAAAGGGCCGGAAAGGGCAACCTTGTGGACTCAGTGATGGAAACTGCCGAGGTCGCCCGCGCGATTGCATGGCAGGCGGATCACGCCGCCAACAATGGCGCGCCGTGCACCGGGCGCGTGGTGCGCGCGCAATTGGCGCTGCTGGATAGTGATACGGTGGTTGGCCAAAGGCTGGCGCATTGGCCGGGCAAGCCGCTGGAGGATGCGCTGCCGCTGCGGCTGGGTGGCGGCTTTCATCATCTCGTTCTCAGCGGCGCGGATGTGCGGCTAATGCCGGTCTATCGCGGCGAAATGACTGATCAGGCCGAAATCGATGCGCTGGTGCTGGCGCTAACCCGCGATCATGATGCGGCGTTGCTGCCGTGGCTTGATGGGCCTCCGCAAACCAACGAGGCGGGCCGATCTGCCAGCATCATGGCGGCGCTGCTGTGGCTTTCGCCGCGTGTGGGCGCACGTTTCGAGATGAACGAACTGGGCGCGAGCGCGGGTGTCAACACCATGATGGAGCGCTATTTTTATAATCTGGGCGGAACTGAGACCGGGCCAGCCGGCTCCCCCATGCGGATTGTGCCCGAATGGCGCGGGCTTGCGCCTGCGCCTGCGCCAGTTGAGATTGTCGGCATCATGGGCTGCGACCGCGCGCCCGTTAATCTGGCCGATCCGGTCGAGGCCTTGCGGCTAAAGAGCTATGTGTGGGCCGAAGTGACCGAGCGGTTGGCGCGAATCGACGCAGCGATTGTGCTGGCTGGCGCCAAACCGCCGCTGGTGGAGATGTGTGACGCGGCCGATTGGGCGGAAATGCGGCTCGCCGCGCCGCAGGAAGCGGATACGACGCGTGTTATCTACCACTCGATTGTGTGGCAATATTTGCCCGTGGAGACGCGCGCGCGCATCGAAGCAGCGATGGCGGCGGCGGGTGCGCGCGCCGATGCGCGGCGGCGGCTCGCGTGGATCATGCTAGAAACCAACCGCGAGACTTTCCGCCACGAGCTAACAGTGCGCAGTTGGCCGGGCGGCGGCGAGCCGGTTTTGCTGGGAACCGCGCACGCGCATGGTGCATGGGTGGATTGGCGGCCCCATTCAGGAGAGGGGGATTAGCGGGGTGATTAGCGCGGAATCAGGCGACCGCGCGGCCTTTGAGTGCAAATGCGATTGCGGCAGGCTCGGGGTGGCCAAAGTGATACCCTTGCATCAAATGAATGCCCAGCCCGCGCGCCGTGTCGGCCTGTTCGGCGGTTTCGATCCCCTCGATCGAGCAAGCAATGCCAAGCTGCCACGCCAGCGCCACGATCATGCCGGTGACCGCCCGCGCGCCCGAATCGCTTGCCAACGCGCTGGCCAGCGCACGATCAAGCTTGATCAGATCCAATGGCTGATCGCGCAATTGGTTAAGGCTGGACCAGCCCGCTCCGAAATCATCGAGCGCGATCCTGAACCCACGCGCGCGCAGGGCATGGAGCTGCGCCGTCGCCCGCTTGGGATTGGTCTGCAGCGCGCGCTCGGTAACCTCAAGGGTGATCGATGAAGGGCTGGCGCCCGCTTCCTGCGTGATCTGCATAATGTTATCGACGATGCCTTCGCGGGCAAGATCGCGCGGGGCCAGATTGATCGATATCTCCAGCCCGGTTTCCCAAGGACGGCATTCGGCCAGCGCCCGCGCCAAAACGATCTGAGTCAGCTCAGCAGTGCGGCCAGTTGCCTCAGCCATGGCCATGAAAGTGCCCGGGCTTTGCCACTCCTGACCATCTGGCGACCATCTGGCGAAGGCTTCAAACCCTGTAACCTGACCAGTCCGGCTATCGTGGATAGGCTGGTACAGCAGCTTAATCTGGTCTTCGAGCGTGCAATCGTTGAACGCCCGCGTCATCGCAATGCGATTTTGCAGCAAAGCCTCATCGGCGGTCTCGAACCGCACAAGCGCGCCGTCGCCCAGATCCTTGGCCTTGTAAAGCGCGGAGTCGGCGCGTTCGAGGCAACTGGAAACGGAATTTTCATGGGCGCGGTGCAGGCCGATTGAGCCGCACAGCCGCAAAGTGGCCCCATTGTGGCTGATTGGTTCGCGGATCGCTGATGCGATCTGTTCGGCCGCCTTGCTCGCGTGCTTGTCGCTGAGTGCGGCGTCAAACAGGATGGCGAACTCATCACCTCCCAGCCGCCCATGCGCCACAACGCCTTGGCTCGCGCCAATCCGGGCGCAAACAGCGCGCAGCACATCATCGCCAGCGGCGTGACCATACGTGTCGTTGATATGCTTGAAGCCATCGAGATCGAGCAGTGCCAGCCAAGGTCTTGAGCCTGCCGCACGGGCCAATTCATCCTCAAGCCGCGCGAGAATGGCGCGCCGGTTCATCCCCCCGGTAACATGATCGACCGTTGCCCGCCGATAATTGGCATTGGCCAGCCGCGCGGTCTGCCGTTCGCGCCGCCCTAGCAATTGGCGGGCAAGTTCAAGCCGAACGAAATCAAGGTGATGGCAGTAAACGATCCACAACAGGACGATGACCGAGAAGAGCTGGATCAGCAGGGCATAGCCCACTCCTGGCTGCGACTTGCTGAGGAAGAAGATGCTAGTGGGAATGGTATAGATCGCCGCGAGGCGCAGCGCCGAGGCCGGCGAATGGGCCATCGCGAGAATGGCCGAAACTATCGTCACGGACAGCACGAACTGGACGGTTAGTTGAGCGGCCACATCGCCATAAGGGTAAAGCGAAAGCGCCCAAGCGACAAATGTCAGCCCGGAAATTCCTGCAAGCCGCTCGAGGCGGCCAAAGTCTGCGCGTAAGGTAGCGAGCGAACGCCGCGCGGTGCGCTTTGGCAGCCAATAAACCGCGCGGATTGCTGCAAACCCGATCAGCACTGGCGCGCCCGCCAGCAGCGCAATCGGGGCCAAGCCAGCAAAGCACGATACTAGCACCGCGATGTTAAAAATCGTCACTAGATGCAGCAGCGGCAAGCGGTGCGAGGTGCTCTGGGCATATGCCCGAATAAACGAATCGCCTTCGCGTTGCTGCCAATGGCGCAATGCCTTGCGCGCCGATACGATGCTGACACGCAACCAGCGCGAGGCTCGTTCTATCGGATCAGCAATGAATGCGCGGCTCGCCATCCTGAACGCTTAGCGCGGGGTAGGTTAACACCTTGTCAAGGTGCGGCCCTTACCCGGGCTAAATTACATTATTCTTTAGGGCTGATCAGGAACCAATGGTTCTGACGCTGCCAGCGGCAACAAGCCTGCTTCGGCATAGCGCGGCTGGGTTTCGACCAAGGGCACATCCTCGATTTCGCGCTTGCCCACTTCGATGCCCTTGTCGCGCAACCTGCGGCCCGCGCTCAGCACATTGCGCTCAAAGCTGCCGACGAACTTGTTGTAATGCGAAACCGCGCTGTCGAGCCCCGAACCCATCCGCTTCAGGTGCTCGGCGCTCACCGCAAGCCGCTCATAAAGCTCGCCGCCCATGCGCCCGATCTCGCGCGCCTCACGCGCCAAATCATCTTGCCGCCACACTTGCGCGATAGTGCGCGCGATGGCGACAAGATTGGTGGGCGAGGCGAGCAGCACGCGCCGCTCGAACGCATAGTCCCACAGCCCCGGATCATATTCGAGCGCGGCGGCGATGAAGTGTTCGCCGGGCACGAACATCAGCACATAATCGGGCGCTTCGGCAAATTGGCTCTGATAGCTTTTGGCACCCAGCGTTTGAATATGATTGCGCATCGATTGCACATGCGCGGTAAGCGCGATTTTGCGGGTATCGTCATCCTCTGCCTCAAACGCATCCTGATAGGCATTGAGCGAAACCTTGGCATCGATCACCAGCAGCTTGTTACCGGGCACGCGAACGATCGCATCGGGGCGCAGGCGCCCCTCGTCGGTTTCGACAGATTGCTCTGTGACGAAATCGGTGTGCTCGGCCAGCCCGCATTGTTCGAGCACATTGCGCAGTTGCAATTCGCCCCAGCGGCCGCGCGTTTTGGGGCCATTGCGCAAGCTATTGCCCAGCTGCGCGGCAGCGGCGCGCACCGCCTCTTGCCCA
>JBBRXQ010000067.1:0-8740 GCA_038238515.1 Sphingomonadales bacterium
AAAGCAGCACCGCAGAATTGCATTTTTCGGACGAAAATTTCGAAGCGGCGGTAAGCCGCAAGGTTCCGGTGGGAGGTCACCATATTGGAACCGCACGAATGGCAGGCACCGCCAACGAAGGCGTTTGCGACTCAAATGGCGAGCTCTTCGGCACCAAGGGCGTTTACATCGCCGGGGCTGCGGCTTTCAGCACATCAAGCTTTGCCAATCCGACCCTCACGTTGATTGCACTGTCGTTGCGGCTTGCACAGCACATTGCCGCAGCAAACAGATGCGCGAAACGCCCACATTCCTAGCGTGGGGACCCTAGTTTGTCGCTGGAACTTGAAGAAATAGCCTGCCCACTGTGTGGAGCAGATGATCATCGGCCATGGGGAAGCGAAAAAGGTTTCTCAGGCGTAAAATGCCTTAACTGCGCGCTGGTTTACGTCACGCCTCGCCCCAAAGCGTCAGCGATTAGCAAGACGACGCATTTGGGTGCGCACGAAACCGAGCTTGGCCAGCTTGCGGCAGTATATCGGCCAAATTGGACTAACGGAGCGATGTATCGGCGCGACTTGGCTTCGGCTTTTGACGCTGAAATAACGGCGGCGCAGCCACTTGATTGGCTCGATATTGGGGCCGGTTACGGCGAGTTCATAACCGTGTTGAACGGCGCTCTACCCCCGGGCAGCACGGTACTGGGTGTCAAACCGATGCGAGTTAAGGCCAGTTATGCGCAATCCAATGCTTTAAACGTGATCGAGAGTTTGCCGACTACTCCAAACTCTTACGACGTCATCTCATTGATGAACGTCTTTTCCCACATACCCGATTGTCGGGCTTTCCTTGGCAACATAGTCCCGCTTTTGCGTCCTACCGGAACAATTTTTCTGCGCACTGGCAACGGTGGCGATCTCGACCGTCGGAGCAGCTATCCTGACAAGCTCGATTTTCCTGATCATCTCGTTTTCGCCGGCCGGGCACATCTTGATCGCTTTTTGGAAGAGCTGGGCTTTCTCATTAGTTGGCGCGCAGAGCGCCGTTTAGACATCGTGACAGGCGTGGCAAAGGCAATCGTAAAGCGGGTGATGGCCCGCCCAACCCAGATCGGCCTCCCCTACACATCACCGTTTCGCGACGTTCGTATACCCGCCGTTCGCTCACAAATCAGTTAGAGCGCATTCCGACCATTCTGGATCACCGTGATTGCGTCAGGAAGGCCGCTGGGCAGCGGGTTTCTTGGCGCAACTCCTTCGGGGCGGGCCGAATTTGGCCCATTGGTGCGTCGCTCGTCGACCACAATGCCTCGGCATCGCTCCATCCTCGCATCTTGCGTTGGGCCAAATTCGGTTCCGCCACGGTAACCCAGAATGGTCGGAAAACGCTTTAAAGCTCTGATATTCTTCGTTATCTCTGAGTTCAGTTTCCACGATCAACACAGTATATTGAATCTATCGATTTCGTTTTTTTGCCATGATTCCAGCAACGGCAGAAAAGAAGACGTTTGATGCGAATTGTTCGCGTTTTCTCATCTCGGTAGCGAGCATTGTAATGCCCGCTTCCAGCCTAACTTGCTCAATCTTGGCGTACGAAATCGATTGCGCAATGGAACTGCCAGTATTTTTTGTATAGACTGTTCCTTTATAGAAAACCTCTCGATTCACGGCCGAATCCGTAATGATGATTGGCCGTCCTGCAGCTACTCCCTCGTAAGCTCCGCAGACCAAGCAATGCTCGCGATCGGTCAGGTCCATAATCACATCTGCTCTAGCAAATTCCTGGTGAAACTCGTCGTCAGACAGGAATCCGGTCAGAACGATGTTGGCTGGTATATTCAGCGGAGTTGGGCCTCGCTTCTGCGGATTGCCCGTAATTCGAATTTGAATATTTGGATCTTGGGCAAGCAAATGCTGCCCTGCTAAAAGAATTTGATCAATCGGCTCATCGTCAGCCCAGCTACAAATACACAAAACCAACATTGTGCCTTTAGAGATAATTGGCGTTGGATGAAAATCCTGCGGCAGCGGATCAGGGATGGCAATAGCATTTCCGCCAATCGCTTCTGCCATTTCTACAAGATTTTTGTTCGTAAATATCAAAATATCAGCATTTTTTATAATAAAATTGCATATCGGCTGAAGAATTACACCATAATTTGAATCGGAGATGATCGCAACATTGTGCGTGTCACACACCACAATCCTTTTCGATAGCTTTCCAAAAACCACCATCAGTGCCGACAACACAACACTTGGATTTGTTACAATAAAGACCCGTGCTTTTGATGCAGAAATTTGACGAATTGTTCGATATGTCAGCAATAAATATCGAGCGAGGCCACGCTTATTTGTTTTCATCTCCACCAGCGGCGCACCAAGCACACGGGCGAGGCTTTTGTTTCTGGTGGCAGTTATCCAAGATAGCCAAAGAAGCTCATCTGAATGGATCGCGCGACTCTGTGATACAGGCTCGCCGCTGATGTTGGACAATTTCAATGCACCTTTCCGCTCGCAAGCAGGGTCATGTCGCCGCCAATTTCGTTGTTCACCAGTGGGCGATTTGAAAGCAATCCCGAGATCGGGGCAGCGCGGCCCTTAAAGCGCCGGTTGTAAAACTCGATCCATGCAATCCTTTGATTGTCGTATCGCCGCGTTGCTGGTGTCATCGGGTCCTGAATACTGCCAGCCATCTGCGCGATCACGGCGGGCGAAACGAGCGAACCAAGCGCAAAACCAACAAGCCTATGAAGCGCGCCATTGCGGTAGCCATATAAATCCGCGCCATTGGCCGCAGCGATTTCGGCGGTCATAACCAGCGGCATCGCGGCATAAATGGTATAGTGACGCGCCCTACTCTTACGTGCGAGTTCAAGCGGCAAAGCGCCCGCGCTATCGATCTGATCGAGCCCGACGCGCGCGGATCCCAGCGCCCAGTTCATCAGCGATCGATCGCCAGTATCCATAGCAACGGCCATAGCCGCAAAGCCTGCCCAATAGCGGTGATTGTTATACGCGGTCGCATTGGTCAGCGCGTTCGTGTGGCCGCGCATGTCAGCTGCCATCTGGGCAAGCCAGACATTGATGTTAGGGCGCGGATCATTGTTTGAAAACTGAATGTCACGCACTTGAGCATAAGCCATCGCCCACGCCGCTAGGTTGACCGATCGCACGAACTGCGCTTCGTGATCGGGCATGTGTGTCATCGCACCAGCACCCGCCCATTCAGACAGCCAATGGAGCGCGCACATCCCCGACGCCACATCTGTGCCCCGGCTGCGGACATATCGGTTCGCCATCAGCACCGCTCCGCCCGTGAAAGCGTTGACCGGATCGATTAACGCGGCCCGCGCTGCCGCGCGAGCCGGATCGAATTTGGAGTAACTAGCATCGCCGGCGGCATAGGCGCTGATGATGTCCAGCCGCGCGAACGATCTTGGAGGCGTTGGACATACTGAGGGCCGTAAAACGGCTGTCGCAGGAGGATGCGGAAACGGGTACCGCAGTTGCCCTTGCGCTGGCGAACTTGCGGCAAGCCAAGCGCTTGCGCAAAGACCAAGCAAGGCTCTCACCCGGCAGAACTTCATAGCATCGGACTGCCGCCCGCGACGGGCACAATCGCTGGTATGCGAAGCGGGCCATTGCCGAGCTTGAAAAAGGTGCTTGATTGCATGCGCAGATCAGAAAACGATGACCAACTGGGCGAGCCAGTGACCCGGAAGAGTGAGCAAAGCACCACAATATAAGCATTGCAGATTGGTACGAGGAGCGAGCCATTGAGCAACATATATTGAACAAGCATCACCCACGAGACAATAAATGGCACACCGCGACCGAATGAACAGTATATGATGAATACGAGCCAAAAAATAGAAGTTATGAACCCGTATTCGTATGGCACTTTCGCGAGTGGTGTAAAAAGCATGTTCAATTGCTGTGGCATCACTCCAGAACCGCGCCCGACCAGCGCATGAAGCGGACCTGAGTCCACAATATCAACCAAAACCTGTAACTGATTGGTAAATCGCATATTTCCGCTAGAACCAGCTTTGTCAAATTCCGAACTGCGCTGAACTACATTGTCGAGAACGCCGAGTTGCACAGCTGTAAAACCGCCAATCGGCAAAGCAATTAAGGCCAGCGGAAGCAGCTTCAGCCTGAAATAAAACAAGATCACGGGGGACGACAAGGCCAGCAAAAGCATTCCTGTTCCGCCAAACGACGCCACCAGAGCTGTGCCAAGCAGGACAATGTAGCCAAGACGCCGAAAGAGGCAAAATTCGAAAATCAAGGCAAACGCGATGAACTGGCTTACAAAAGAGGTTTCAAGAAAAAACAAGCCGTTTGGCTTCATAAATCTGTTACCCCAGTTGAGAGGCTGAATATAAACATAATTATAGAATAGCCAGCTTTTCGGAATGAGCATCTCGATGTCTGGCATTGGTAGATGAGCTATTTGAAACGCCCAATCAATATAAACCAATAGAGCCGCGATAGCTCCGAATTTTTGGAATATTTTCAGATAATTTGTATAGCCTTCCTGTGAAATTTTTACTTCAAAACAATAGCACAGCGATATGATAACAAGAAACATAAACGAAGAAGTTTGGCCATTTCCGCCCGATATCATGTTGGCAGCTGCTGCTACACCGATGAATAGAGCATAGAGCATGATACGCTTTGCTGGAACGTATGCTTTTTTGAGCAGAAGCAATACTCCGATCAAAATCATCAATTGGGGAAGCACCAATTGAGGCGCCATATCCCCCATACGAGGGGCAATTTTCATTGTTGCGATCATCAAACCGAAAAACGAAGCAATCAGCACAACTTCGCGCTTGCCCACCTCGGCTATTTTGAATGTTTCGCCAACTTCGGCGGGAGATTCAGACGCGCTGCGATTAAAGCTCATCGAGGTCATACATAGACCTGCAAAATTGACTCGAAAGTACAGCAGTCGCGTGCCCGGTGGAAGGGCGCGCCTGCGATCTGCTTAAGGTACGTGATCTGTTGCAGTTGCCTCCGCGACCAAGTGGTGTCGAAGGGCAGCAGGTTGCGCTGGCTCTTAACGCTTGGTGCAGGGGCATAAAATAAGGCATCGGTCATGGTAAGACTCTCTCCATGGCTGGCCTAGCCATCTCATGCGCGCCAAGCGCCAGATCGTCTTGCTCGCGCTGCCAGTGCCGCTCTGCAAGGGTTTGGGCAAGCAAATGAATCCCCAAATTGAGCGTATGCGTGAGCAACATAGCCATGCAGATGCCCATCAGACCGTGGGACGCGGCCAAAGCCAGCGCCGCGACTGCGAAGACCGCCGCGATGGTGCGGATAATCAGCAACAGCTTGCTCGCGCGCAGCACGATGAGCCAAGTTTCGGAAGGCTGGTTCATACAAATTAGGAAAAATGCGACGGCTAGCACACGGATCTCGTTGACTTCGCCAGCATATCCATCGCGAAAAGCGAAGTGCAGCACGGGCGCTGCAAACAGGACGATCAGGCCCAAATAGCCGCCCGTAATGATCGCCAACAGACGCCGAGTCTGGCCGACTGATTTGCGCAAGCCGGGCAGACCATCCTTGGCCAACCCGCGTGCGCCGCGCGGCTTGTCAAGCGAATCAACAGCGGTGACCATGCTGATCGCCGGATTGGTGAGCGTTCGCGCCGCTGTGAAAGCGGCCACCGCAGTTGGCCCGCCAAACATGCCAATAACGACGCCAGCGGGCGCATTGTAAACTGCGTATGGCAGATTGGTAAGCGCTTGCCAGAATGCAAAGGAGCGGTTCTCCAACCACAGGTTGATGCCCTTGCGAAACTCAGGACGGCCCGGGCACGCACCAAGCGTGGCAACAGCCGCCGCGCCCAACCCCGCAAAAACCCATGCCATCGCGCCGCGCTCAGGCGTAGCGCCCATGTGGGTGACCACGAGCGCGCCACCGATATTGAGGACAAAGTAAACCGCCGCAGCGGCCATCGCAGTAACCGCAAGTTTACGCTGATAAAGCATACGCCGCCCAAACTCATAGAGCAGCAACGGCGGCGTTATGATGATCGTGAGGGCCAGACTGGTGCGGAACCAAGCGTATTCAGGCGCAGGAGCGACAAGCATTACGATGAGCGTGGCAATGATGAGCGTTGCAGCCACAACGCCAAGCGAAAGTAGATTGAGCCACCACCAGCGGCTCTCAATCTCTGCGCTGATCTCTTCACCGTCTGGAGCGCTTAGAATGAAAGGCAGTACGACAACTGTGCGGTGTAGCCCCAGAACGAAAAAGTGCAGAGCGAGCATCAGGCCAATTGTGCCGAAGCCTTCGCGGGTCAGGCTTCGCGCAAGGATGATGTTGACGAGAACATTTGCTGCGCCTTGAATGCCTTGCTCACCGAAGGAAGCGAAGCGATTTTGCATCAGAGCCAATTTTGATCCGAACGGAAGCCGCACCAATTGCCGTTCAAGCAAGGCATCGACACTCGGCATGAACGGAAGGCTCCCTCAATCTCGAAAATTCACGTCCAGATCTGCAGTTAGCAATTGCAGCATGACGCGGACAAGCTGAGACCGCCCGATAACGGACTGATTCCATAGTGGTGCGCCAAATTGGTCGGGACTGGATACTTTCAGGATTGGCTTTCGAACTGAAAAGGCGTGTGCCTTGATCACCTTCAAGCTGGTTCGGGTTAGATCCGGCTCAAACGAAAGTGGGTGCGTATGGCGAATCAACCGAATGTCACGTCCACGCAAGACAGCGTCAGCTCCTATTATGATCAATTCGGCTGGCAAAAGGACGGTGAAAAATCGGTCGAAGACATTCGTTTCCGCACCTTTCCGGAAGGTCATGAGCATTACAGCAAGATCGTTGCTGACAGGACTTTGGCTACGCTGGCGGGGCGGTCAGGAGTGCTGGTGTTCGTGGGCGGCGGGGATATGCCCGACAGCCATGTTTCGCTCGCGTCCCAATTTCAACGGGTGATGTGCCTCGATATCTCTCAGGTTGCGCTTGATATCGCAAAAGCCAAGCTTCGCGGAGCGGGCGAGTTTATGCTGCAATCGATCGTCGATACCGATCTGCCCGATGGAACAGCGGATTCGGTGTTTTCGGCGCATGTCGTCTATCACATCGATCGCGATCTGCAGGAGGCAGCAATTCGCCAGATGCTTCGGCTGACCAAAGCGGGCGGGCGAGTGGTGGTGATCTATGCGAACCCGCGCTCGATGTTCACCTTGCCCGGCGAGCTGATCCGGCGGATCAAAGGCCGCAAGGCGGAGAGCACACCGCAGCTCTATTATCATGCACACCCGCTGGGTTGGTGGAATAGGTTCAAGGATAGCGCCTCAATCAGCCTGCTTCCGTGGGAAGCGGTGGGTAGCCGGATGGCTACCTCCGCTTTAAGGACGCCGGCAATGGCGCGTGGCTTCTTTCGCGCGGCGGAGGCGTTTGAGCGGTTTGCGCCGGCGCTGGCTGCGCGGATGTGGCACTATCCGGTGATCGTGCTCGACAAGCGCCGAGTGGAGGGCGGCTAGAAGATCGGAATACCGGGGGACCGGGAGACCGGGAGATCGGAAGTGCATTAAGT
This sequence comes from Sphingomonadales bacterium, assembly GCA_038238515.1. Lineage (GTDB taxonomy): Bacteria > Pseudomonadota > Alphaproteobacteria > Sphingomonadales > Sphingomonadaceae > Novosphingobium. The sequence continues at coordinate 7,546 of JBBRXQ010000067.1, forward strand.
TCAGGCGTATGAGGCATGGAGAGGAAGGCCGATAGCGCCCGAATCGAGCTCAAACAGCGCGCCCGCAAATGGATCATCATCGCGCCCATCTCCGGCTGATGTAACAAACATGCGGTCGAGATCAGGTCCAGCAAAACAAACGTTCGTTATTTGCGGCGTTGGTAGTGCAATCTGTCTGTCCAACCGGCCATCGGGATGGAACCGGGCAACGCGCGCGCCATTGTAGAAGGCGATCCACAGGCCACCATCGCGGTCGCAGGTCATCCCATCGGGCGCCCCGCCCTGCAGATCAAAGCTGAGATGCGGCTGGCGCGGCCCGAGGCTGCCGTCGTCTGCCAATGCAAATTTCCAGACCAGCCCGGCGCGGCTATCGGTGTGATACAGCGTGCGGCCATCGGGGCTGAGCGCCGGGCCGTTGGCAATCGTCAGGCCATCGTCGTGGCGGGTGACTTGGCCACCGGGATCGAGGCGGTACAGCGCGCCTGTAGACGGCCATTCGCTGACCGGCTGACGCGAATGGGCCATGGATCCAGCCCAGATTCGCCCCCATTTATCGGCCTTGGCATCATTGAGGCGATTGCCCGGACGCTCTGGATGGGGATTGGCGATCAGAGTCAGCTCAAAGGGATCGAGGCTCAGCGCGTGGAAGCCTGATTGCAGCCCAACGACAAAGCCGCCCGCCGCGCGCTCGATGATCCAGCCAATCGTTTCTGGCATGTTCCAATGACAGATTTCATGATTGGCGAAACTCAACCGCCATAGCTTCTGGCCGATAATATCGGTCCAGTAGAGCGCATTGTCGCGCACGCTCCACAGCAGACCTTCGCCCAGAATGTCGCGGCAGTCGCGCGCGATGATCCTGGGTGACTTTACAGGGGGTGAACTCACGGGGCGCGCGCTCATTCGGCCCTCAGTGGCTGTCACGGGGGAGGCCTTTGGTTTGTGCGATGCGTTGGTATTTGATGGCGGATTCGATGACCGCGCCGCCGGGATATTGGCCGGTGATATCGCGGTGAAGTTCTTGCCACGGCGTTTGCAGCGCGGGTGTGGCAAATCCATCGGCGGCAGCGAGCGCATCGCGGCGGCGCGCGAGCTCTTCCTCGGGCACCAGCATATCGGCGGTGCGGCGCAGCAGATCGATGCGGATGCGGTCGTCTGTTTGGAGCAGCGCGAGGCCGCCGCCGATGGCGGCTTC
>JBBRXQ010000068.1:0-8726 GCA_038238515.1 Sphingomonadales bacterium
CCCACAAGCCGCTTCAGCGCCCGCTCGTCGCCCAGATCGCCGCGCACCCATTCGATTCCGGGGCGGGCCGATTGCAGGCTACGCGCAAGCGCACGCACTTCCAGTCCGCGCTGCGCAGCCTCATCAAGCACCGCTTGTCCGACGAAGCCGGTTGCCCCTGTTATTGCGAGCAGATCGTCACTGCCGCAGCCATCCAGCATCACAGCAACACCAACTGGTCGCGGTGTATCAGCGCCGAGCGCGGAGCATATCCAAGCAGTTCTTCATGATCGCGCGAGGGATGTCCCATCAGCCGCACGCACTCATTGGAATCATACTCGCACAGCCCGCGCGCCACTACCGCGCCATCGGGGCCAAGCACCGCTACCGCATCCCCACGAACGAATGCGCCATCGACTTGTGTAACACCTGCGGCAAGCAAGCTTGAACCCCGGGCAAGCGCCGCCGCTGCGCCCACATCGATATGAACCGCGCCGCGCATGCGCATACGGCCGCCAAGCCACGCCTTGCGCGCCTGTTTGCGCCCACGCGGCAAAAACAGCGTGCCGCGATCCGCTCCAAGCGCAGCGGCAATCGGAGCGATGGGCCTGCCATCGATGATTGCCAGCGCTATGCCCGCCATTTCGGCGATCTCTGCGGCCTGCAATTTCGAGGTCATCCCGCCCGAACCGAGCCCTGAGGATGAGCCGCTCGTGGCCATAGCATGGATTGTCGGGGTTACGCCCTTAACCACCGGGATAAGCAATGCCCCCGGCGCAAACGGATCGCGATCATACAGCCCGTCGATATCAGAAAGCAGCACGACCGCGCTCGCACCCGCCGCTTGCCCCACGCGCGCGGCCAGCCGGTCATTATCGCCAAAGCGAATTTCCTCAGTGGCGACGGTATCATTCTCGTTGATGACCGGCACCGCGCCCGCGCTAAGCAACGTGCCCAGGGTGGCAGCAGCGTTTAGATAGCGACGACGATCCTCAAGGTCTTCGAGCGTGAGCAACACCTGCGCCGCAGTAAGACCGTGCGCCGCCAGCAGTTCGGCCCAAAGCCCGGCTAGCGCGATCTGCCCAACAGCAGCCGCTGCCTGCGCATCAGAAAGACTGCCCCGCCCGCCTTTGGCCAATCCCAGCTTGCGCGCGCCCAGCGCAATCGCGCCCGAAGACACTACGATCACATCCTGTCCACGCGCGCGCGCCGCCGCAATTTCAGCCACCAACGCGGTCAGCCAATCGCGCTGCGCCGCGCCATCGCCGCCGACTAGCAACGCCGAGCCGACCTTGACCACCAGCCGGGGGCACGCCGCAGGGTCAATCAGGGAGGAAAGCTTCGCAACAGTCATCTTGCGCGGCTTAGCGCAGCGCCCATCGCATGCAAGGTCTGCGTCAGGCTTTTGCGCGGGCAATTTTTGGTTCAGGATTCGTCTTTTGCAAGGTAGTGTGTCCAAAGGGTGCCCTCAGGGATAGCCCTCAGTGATAGCCCTCAGGGATAAACGCCAGATTGGCCAACCACCGCACGGAATCGAATTCGCTGCGCAGCGTCCAATAGGCCTTCGAAATAGGCGCGAGCGGTTTCCAGCGCGAGTGATCATCTGCAATGGGCTGGTTAGAGCTGCGGACATGCTCGTCAATCTGCCTTAAAACGGGGACCAAGGCTTTTGGTCGTCATCCACCTCGACTTCGCCGGTTGGCCGCTCGGTTATCGTCGCGGCAGGCAGATGATCGAGCACTGCATCAAGCAATGCGTCCATGCCCTTGCCGGTTGCGCCCGAGATCGGAAACACCCGCGTCGCGCCTGCTTCTAGCAATTCACGGCTAAACGCGCGGACCAGTTCAGCATCGACCAGATCGATCTTGTTCAGCGCAATCAGGCGCGGTTTTGAATCAAGCCCGGCACCATAAGCGGCAAGCTCGTCCTCAACGATCTCCATCGCTTCAACCGGATCGGTGCCATGAATGTCAACCAAGTGGATGAGCACGCGGCACCGCTCGATGTGGCCAAGGAAACGGTCACCTACCCCTGCACCCTCAGCAGCGCCGGCGATCAAACCGGGAATGTCAGCAAGCACGAATTCGCGCGTGCGATGACGAACAACGCCAAGCTGCGGGCGCAACGTGGTGAACGCATAATCACCCACTTTGGCCTTGGTATTGGTGATCTTGTTGATGAACGTTGATTTTCCGGCATTCGGGAGGCCAACCAAGCCAGCGTCCGCCAAGAGTTTCAACCGCAGCCAGACATACATTTCCTCGCCCGGCCAGCCTGGCCCCGATTGGCGCGGTGCCCGATTTGTCGATGACCGATAAGACATATTGCCTCGCCCGCCATCGCCACCGCGTAGCAATACTACCCGCTGGCCGGGTTCGGTCAGATCCAACAGCACCGTTTCGCGGTCATCATCGAGCACTTGCGTGCCAATGGGCACTTTGACGACCAACTCGGTCCCGCCCGCGCCAGTGCGGTTCTTGCCCATGCCGCCAATCCCGCGCTGCGCCCGGAAATGCTGTGTGTAACGAAAATCTATTAGCGTATTAAGCCCAGTTACCGCCTCAAAAACGATGTCCCCGCCTTTGCCGCCATCGCCGCCATCGGGCCCACCGTATTCCTCATACTTCTCGCGCCTGAAGCTGACTGCACCTGGGCCACCGGCGCCAGAGCGGATGAATATCTTTGCTTGGTCGAGAAAATGCATTTTTTTAGTCCGGCGGTAATGGTTTGGAGCGCTTAGCCGCAACGTTCGCGTTACGCGAGGAGCATTCACCGAGCCCAACTGGGCTCAGGCGTATCTGGTGGAGCCGAAGGTGCTCGAAGTCGTGACTTCATTACTGCGACCGACGCGCTCCCCAATCTGAGCTGCGGTCCCGATCACGTTTACTGGCGGCTACAACCAAGCTCCCGCGTTCAGCTAAGCCTCAGCGCATTAGCTCAGCTAGGCTGCAGTTGCAAAGCGCGAATGCAAACCGACCAACAACCGCCAAGTTTGTGAATTATCGCGGTTTACGACTGCACTTATTACGGTTGAACCGCTTTGGGCCGGTACAATGCCTCCCAAGCGGCCAGATCTGCCTGATATGCGGCATATCGGCGGTAGAAATCGTCAAAAACAATCTCAACGCTGGGCAAGCTGCGCACGGCGAAAGCCTCAATCTCCGCTGTCTTCGTTCCCGGTATATCACGCATAACCGCCATTGTAGCGTCACAAAAATGCGGCTGCGTGGGCGGCAATGCAAAGTGATTATAAACCGTGGTCATGTAAGCATCGCGGGGCCCGGCGTAGCGCGCGCCATGTTTGCCCTTGAACTCTGTATCAACCTGCCGATTGGCAGCTGAGAGCTTTTTGCCGAAAGATTTCAAGAACAAACGATAGGCAGGCAAAATTTCAGCATGTTTCGCCGCAGTGCAATTCAGCGCAGCGACATTGAACGCCGATCGCAAGTTCCACACCATCTGATTGGGTGAGATGTCGCGGTTCACAGATTGGCGCAACCCTGCACCATCGGCAGGCGGGATCACAAGACCGGAAGCTGCGCCATCTGGCGGGGTTGGCTTAGCGGGAATAACCACAATCTTCGCCGGAGGAGGAGGAGGTGGCGGCGGTAGAGGCGGCTTGGATGCGCAAGCGGCTATCGCGATGGCAAGCCCCGAAACCACAAGGGCGCGCGGCACAAAGCCTAAGCGACGATTAGACAATATCAACCTCCGAAAAATTCTTGAGCCATTACAGTCTGCGAAGCGACTTGCCCCATCGCGCATACTTCACACTTCGTAGTTTGCCTTGGCAGTAAATAAAATGCCCGGCGAGCCAGAAGGCCCGCCGGGCAAGATAGAATGCGCAATCTGGCAAAAGTGGTGCCAGTATAGAGTGTTCGGTTAGCGACGGTCGCCCATGAACCGAAGCAAAAACATGAACATGTTGATAAAGTCGAGGTAGAGCGTCAATGCACCGAGCACCACGGCTTTGCCCGCAAACTCCGTTCCGGCGACATGGGCATACTGCTCCTTGAGCTTCTGCGTATCATACGCGGTAAGGCCCGCGAAGATAAGCACGCCCAGAAAACTGATGCCCCAAGCAAGGCCGGGCGATTGGAGGAACATGTTGATCAACGACGCGATCAAGATGCCGACCAGACCCATGATCAAGAATGTGCCCATACCCGAAAGGCTCTTCTGCGTGGTATAGCCAAACAGGCTAAGGCCGGCAAAAGCGCCTGCTGTTGCAAAAAATGTCGCCGCGATCGAAGGGCCGGTGTAAACCAGAAATACCGACGAGAGCGACAATCCCATGGCTGCGCTAAACGCCCAGAACAGCAACTGCATGGTCGATGTCGAGAGCCGGTTTGTACCGAAGCTCATAACCATGACGAATGCCAGCGGGGCCAACGCAATGACCCAGCGCAGCGGCGTTGCCATCACGGCTTCTGCCATGCCGCTGGTTGCAAAACCGAGCGCGATCAGGCCAGAAAGCAGCACGCCAGAGGCCATGTAGTTATAAATTGAAAGCATATGCTGTCGCAGGCCGGCGTCAAAAACTTCGCCGCGGCTGGCGTTTGCGCTGCCAAGACCAGCGCCAAGAGGGCTTGCAGAGCCACCGAAGCCCCGATTGGTGGGCTGAGGGTCGTTCCAGTTTGCCATGACTTACCAAACTCCGCTTACGGCCCGGTATGGGCCATGTGTTGCTAATATCGCGCTTGTGGGGCGCAGTTTCAAGCGTCTTAATTATAATCGCACTGACGAAGTTTGTAACGCTCATTTGTGAAGCAAAAATTTACACCTTAGGTCCCTCGCGCCTCCGCAGCCATTTGCACGCTGCGATCACGCGCGCCGCGCAAAGTATCCTGCATCAACAGCACCAGACGGTCGCTGGCGTCAAGCACATCGATGCCCACTTGGGTTACACCGCCGGGGCTCGCCACACGGCGCGCAAGTTCGCCCGGTCCATGTGGTGATGCTGCAGCAAGCGCAGCGGCGCCTTCCACCATGGTAAGTGCCAGACGATCTGCCTGTGCGCGCGGTAGGCCAAGCTCGGATGCCGCTTGGGCCAACGCGTCAATGAAGCGATAAACAAATGCTGGCCCCGATCCGGCCAAAGCAGTTACCAAATCCATATCAGCTTCATCGGCAAGCCATTCAGCAGAGCCAAGCGGAGCCATGAGTTGCTCGGTCAGCAACCGAGCCTGCTCGTGCGCATCACCAAATAGCGCGACGGGCGATTTTCCGAGGGCAGCTGCAAGGTTCGGCATAACCCGAACTATCGCTCCCGCATCCGGAAAGAGCCCGCGCAGGGTGCCGATATCGGCGCCTGCCAAGATCGAAAGAAGCACGGTTTCACGCCCGACATGCGGACGGACCGCCGCAGCCGCCTCGATCAATTGCTGGGGCTTAAATCCGAGCAAGACAACTGGCGCTGGCAGTTGGCCGATGGGCGCTTCTCGCAACAGCTTCACACCAGATGGAGCCGTTACCATGAATGGATCGACCACGGTAAACGTTTCAGGCGCGAAGCCCCCCGCTAGCCAGCCAGCCAGCATCGCGCCGCCCATGTTGCCACAACCAAACTGAAGCACGGAAAAGGTCATTCGGCTTGTCCCATCATCATCCGGCCAATTCCAGATCAACACTTATCCGGAGCAAAGTTCAAGCTTCGCCAACCGCATCCACCAGCGCACTGGCAAGTGCCTCCGCCGGGCTCTTATCGCCCCACAGGATGAACTGAAACGCGGGATAGAATCGATCACACTCGTCGATGGCGGCCTCGATCGCGGTTTGTGCCTGGGTCAGGCTGAGCAAGCCATCATCGCCGAGCATAATGCCATGGCGATAAAGCAGCACCAGTCCATTCGACCAAACATCAAAATGGCCGATCCACACCTGTTCGTTGATCAGTGCCATCAATTCATAGACGGCAGCCTTCTTGTCATCGCTAATGCGAACATCGGGCAGGCAGAGGATTTGAAGAACGTGGTCTTCGGCGCGCCAGATGCACCGCAATTGGTAATTTGCCCAGCTCCCCTGAATCTCTCCCTGAATTTCATCATCAGATACAAATTCGCAAGGCCAGCCCCGTGCTTCAAAAAGCGAGGCGAGCATTTCGACGGGCGCCGCATCATCACGTTCGCTGTCGTCGTGACCGGTCCGCATCACAGATCCCCTTAGCACGGTTGGATGATCCTTTCCGTTTAGCTGATGAGAGCCATCGCGGAGCAAGCGCGATGCGACAATCGGCAGAGCAAGCAGCGCTGGGCACAACTCGATAAGCTTGTGCAAAAGCTGTGGAAAGGTGCCCCAGTTCCTCCGCGCTGTTTGAGCTCGGCGCTAATTCAGATTGAGCGTGTCGATCGCCTGTCCCGCGGGACTGGTCCATTGGAAACCGCTGACCCCCTCCTTGCGCAGACTATTGATGAAGCCCTGCGCTGCGGCATCGCTTTCAAAAGGGCCTGTCAAAAGGCGGAAATTGCTCCGCCATGGGGTTGTGAACGGCTTGCGCCCCCTCAGCCCAGCGGCTTGGCGCAGCATGCTACGCCATTCCTTGACCATAACATCGCGATTGGCGCCCGTCAGAACTTGCACCCAGATCCGGCTAGGATGGCTAAGGCCAGATCTTTCCTTTTTGCTGCCCTTGGAATCTTTGGGATCTTTCGAGTCCTTCGTGGCGCTGCTGTCTTTGCGGTCTTTGTCGCGCTTGTTGCCTTTGGTAACTTTTACTGGGCTTGCATCGCTAGGATCTTTTTCAGGATCGCTGATTCGCGATACCGAAGTAGGTCCATCGGGCCGCTCACCGCGCGTTTCATTCTTGGATTTCGCCTTGGCATCCTGAATGTCTTTCGCGTTTTTACCCGCTTTGCTTTTATCGACCTTGCCATCTTTATCCACAATCGTCGCTGTCAACACTTCGGACTTCGAGGACTTGGACGAACGCGGACTAGTCGGATTGATGGACGTTAAATCTACCGCTGCGACTTGAAGCTGCTGCTCTTCGGCCGGCGGCTTGAAGTCAGTAAATGCGCTGCTAAAGCTCTCATCGCGCGCGGAAACAGCCGCAATCGGTGGATCAGCAGCAAGCGGAGTTGGCGGGCTTGGCGTTAACGACAATGAGGCTGCCTGTTCGGCTGCAATAATAATAGGGACTGCGGGGGTCGTCGGCTGGAGAACGGTGCGTTGGAGCGCATCAGAAACTATTGGCACCACCGTTTCCTGCACGACGGCACGCGGAGCTGGCAGTAAGCTAACAGGCGCCGGCGTGGATGCTGCAGCGACTGTCCGAGCCGTTTCTGCTACAGGTGCCTTGGGCAATGTCCACCCGGTGGATACGACGCGCGGTGCCGCCGGCTCTGCCTGAGGGAGCGGTCTGGGCGGTGCTGCGGGGGCGGCAACGAGCGCGCGCGGCGCTTCTGGAAGCGGCGCCCTTAGGATTGGCCGCCCTGTTGCGACAGCGCGGGGTGCAGAGGGCGGCAAATCAAGTTTGGAAAGCACGCTTGGCCTTGGCACAAGCACGGACTGGGTCGCGCCTTGCGAAGGCGCGCTGTTCGGCGCGGACTGCAGGCCCCAAGGCGTAATGGACGACAAGGAAGCTGGCGGCGGCGCAGGTGGCGGTGGCGGTGGCGGTGGCGGTGGCATTGACGGTCGTGCAAGCAGAGATAACGCCGCAATTTGCGTCTCGGAACCGCGCTTACTCTGCTCCCGTTTGGCGCGATTGTTGCGATCATTCTGCTTCGCGCGCCCGCCGAGCGCTTCGCCTGCTGGAATAAGCCCGCTATCGACTTTGGGTGCGCGAGGGTGGAGCAATGCGTATTGCGCAACGCGCGGATCGTCGCGGCCAATTTCGGCTGCTCGCGGAAATTTGCCCAAATTTGCCGCCGCTGCCTGCTGTGCTGGTGTCAGCCGCGGCAAATACCTCAGATAAGGCGTTATGCCCTGTGCCAAGTCAGGTGGCATTGACGCTTTTGCGATCCCAACAGCTTCGTCTGTGTCTCCCAGAATGGCAACCATGAATGTGCGCACGCGCCAGGCCGCGCGGTCTTGCCGCTGGATTTGCGGCGCAAGAATGCTCTCGGCCGCGCGCCGATCACCCGCAATAGCAAGACTGAGCGCATAACGCCGGGTTGCCTCATCATTGCTGCCCCGTGTGAGCGCACGTTGATACTGGCGCTGAGCAGCGGCATTGTCGCCAATGAGATCATAAGCCAACCCTCGATCGCTGGCCATGGCAACCGGGTCTGCGCCGACCGACTCAGCTTGGTCAAACCAGCTAATCGCATCTAACGGTTGGCCTGATTTCAACACAGCGTTTGCAATTTGCACTTTAACTGCCCCATTGCCCGGGGCAACTTCGTTGGCGCGGGTGAAAAATCCTAGCGCCGCATCAGAGTCGCCCAATTGCGATGCAGCGCTGCCAGCATCGATCAAAGCCGCCGTATTCTGAGGATCGCGCGACAGTCGCGCCAAGGCCGCGTTTAGATTTTGTCCCGCGCTTGGCCCGGTCGGCTGCACGACGGGTTGCTCAACCGAAGGTCTGGCTGCTTCGACATAGAGAGATGGTGCGCGTTGCGATGACGCCTGCGCGGAGGGCGCGAACAATGCCAATGCTAGGCCCGCGCGCAGCAAAGTTGCGACAGGCGTTCGACCTGTGGCCGGCAGTGGGGGACTTCCAAAGTGCATCAAATTCATACGATAGAGCCATCGTGATGGTCCGTCGATAGCCCGCGCGGCGGCCCGGCCCCCACGTGAGACCGGGCGCC
>JBBRXQ010000069.1:0-8709 GCA_038238515.1 Sphingomonadales bacterium
ATAAAAGCGTTTCCATAAAGACAGTAACCCTGCAACCACCCAATCGAACAGGCCCGGCGCAAATCGGCGCGCCTCGCCCATTATGCTGGAGACCAACGAGCCATGGAAACGATCGGTGCAGACTTGCGCGAAATGCAGCGCACCCCGCTCGCCCCCGCGCATGTTGCCGCCTTGCGCGAAGCGGGCACGATTGTGAACTACACAGCCGGGACGTTCATCGCCCAGCCGGGAACGCTCATCGATCGCTTCACCTATGTGCTCGATGGCGAAGTCGAGCTGGTCAATTCCTACACCGATGAGCGCCACGTCCCCGCCACTTTGGGGCCAGCGCAATTCATGGGCGACATCACTTTCCTCACTGGGGGCAATTGGTCGATGCCCATGCGCGCGGTGTGCGATACGCAAGTGATCGAAGTCCCGCGCGCCGCGATGCTCACCTTGATGGCGCAGATCCCCGAAATGTCAGACATCGTGATCACTGTCATGGCCGCGCGTCGCCGCCGCCAGCTTGAAGCGGGCGATAGCGCGCTAGTGCTGATCGGCGAGGAGGCCGATCGCAACGTGCGCGCCATCGGCGAATTCGCTGCGCGTAACCGCATTGCATATGCCTCCTTGCCATTGGGCAGCGAAGGCGCGGTGCAAACCGCGATCAGTTGTGCGCTTCCGCCGCAAACGCCTGCGGTCATCTTTGGCCGCGATCAGGTCATCACCGAACCGACCGTCGACAAAATCGCCCGTCTGCTCGGCCTCAATCATGATCTGGTGAGCGACGAAGCGTTCGACGTACTGATCGTCGGCGGCGGCCCAGCAGGCGTCGCCGCAGGTGTTTATGCGGGTGCTGAAGGGCTTTGCGCGCTGGTATGCGAAGATATTGCGGTCGGCGGTCAAGCTGGCACCTCAAGCCGGATCGAAAACTACATGGGCTTCCCCACCGGCATCTCGGGCGCAGATCTCGTCTGGCGCGGCGAAGTGCAGGCGATGAAATTCGGCACGCGCTTTGCCATGCCGCGCCGTGTTTCCGTGCTTGAAAAGCTTGGAGAAGACCGCTTTTGCGCCACCTTCGATGGCGGCGAGCGGGTCAGCGCACGAGCAATTGTGGTGGCAACGGGTGTCCAATATCGCCGCCTGCCGATTGATCGCATTGCCGAATTCGAAGGCGCTGGTGTGTATTACGCCGCCACCGAAATCGAATCGCGCTATTGCAAGGGCACAGAGGCGGTCGTTATAGGCGGCGGCAATTCAGCGGGGCAGGCGGCCATGTTCCTCAGCCGCACCGCGCACGCCGTGCGCCTGCTGGTGCGCGGATCGTCTCTCGCCGAATCGATGTCGAGCTATCTCTCCAGCCGCCTCGAAGCCGATCCCGCGATCACGATTGAATACGGCGCGCAGATCACTGAATTGCACGGCGAGGATCACCTGAGCGCTGTGACTATCCTCAAATCCGGCGTCGGCGAAATCGTGCAAACCCGCGCGCTATTCATCATGGTCGGTGCTGCGCCCAACACTGGATGGCTCGCCGATCTGGTAAAGCTCGATGCCAAAGGCTTCGTGCTCACCGGCGAAGCAGTGGGCGCACATTCGCCCTACGCTACCTCGCATCCCGGCGTCTTTGCGGTCGGCGATGTGCGCGCAGGCTCGGTCAAGCGCGTGGCTTCAGCAGTGGGCGAGGGCTCGGTCGTGATCTCGAAAGTTTGGGACTATGTGATGGGTTGAGCAACCTACTTAGCCCGCGTTGGCGTGCTTCCAATCGCGGCGGATCTTCTTGGCGAGGCTCCACTTGTGGACTTCGGTCGGGCCATCGTAAATCCGAAATGCCCGGATTTCGCGGAATACTTGCTCCACAATGGTATCATCGGTCACCCCGGTTCCGCCCATCACTTGCACGCAGCGATCGGCAATGCGCATCAGATGCTCAGACACTGCGACTTTGGCCATCGAGCTTTCGACCGTGCCCAAAGCGCCGGTATCAAGCACATCGGCGCACCAATCGATCATCAGTTCGGATTGCTTAAGCTCGATCATATTGTCGGCTAGCATAAAGCCCACGCCCTCGTGATCGATCAGCGGCTTGCCAAAGGCCATGCGGCGATTGGCATAGTCGCTGGCGATTTCATGCGCGCGGATGCAGCAGCCCAGCCAGCGCATGCAATGCGATAGCCGCGCGGGCGAAAGGCGGATTTGCGCATATTTAAATCCTTCGCCCGCCAGCCCGAGCATCTGATCCGCTGGCACACGCAGATTGTCGATGGTCAGTGTGGCGTGGCCGCCGGGCATCGAGCTGTCGATGGTGTGCGGCACATGATCGATGCGGATCGCCGGATCGGGCAGATCGACGAGGAACAGGCAGGCACCGTCGGCCGATTTGGCCATGATAATGCCAACTTTTGCACCCTGATACCCCGTGATAAACGCCTTGCGCCCATTGATAACCCAATGATTGCCATCCTGATGGCATGTCGTCTGCATCATCGAAGGGTCCGAACCTGCGCCGTCTTCCGCCGCAGGTTCGGTCATCAGGAACGACGAGCGCGCCCGCCCCTCAACCAGCGGAGCCAGAAAATGCGCCTTCTGCTCGGCCGAGCCGACATGGCCCAGCAAATACATATTGCCCTCATCAGGCGCCATCGTGTTCACCGCCAGCGGGCCAAGCGGCGATAGCCCCGAACGGATCAGCACGATTGCGGTCTCGCGCTGGGTCAGATGGCTGCCATCGGGCAGAATGTGCGGCGTCAGCACGCCAGCTGCGCGCGCCTTATCCTTCATTTCGAGGACGAGTTCGTCGCTCGGCCCATGGCCCGTGCCGCGCGCGCGCGGATCCTTTTCATAAGGAATAATCTCAGAACGAACAAACGCCTCAACCTTGGCGGCAATAGCTTGGGCACGTTCAGTCATCACTTAGGCTCCTCGGATCGATAGCGCAGCGCTAACCAGAGTTTACAGCGCGCGTCACCCCGCGTTTTCGGGAGGGCGCCCAAATCCCCTCAGCACTCCACCACATTCACCGCCAGCCCGCCCTGCGAAGTTTCCTTATACTTGTCGCGCATGTCAAAGCCGGTTTGGCGCATCGTCTCGATCACTTTGTCCAAGCTCACCATATGCTGCCCATCGCCCAACATGGCGAGGCGCGAGGCATCGATCGCCTTCACCGCGCCCATTGCGTTGCGCTCGATGCAGGGGATTTGCACCAGTCCACCCACCGGATCGCAGGTGAGGCCCAGATTGTGCTCCATGCCAATCTCGGCGGCGTTCTCGATCTGCGCATTGCTCCCACCCAGCACCGCCGTCAGCGCCGCCGCCGCCATCGAACACGCCACGCCCACTTCGCCCTGACAGCCCACTTCCGCGCCCGAGATTGAGGCATTGCGTTTATAGAGTGCGCCAATCGCCGCCGCTGTCAGCAAAAACACGCGCCTTCCCGCTTTGTCGCCCCGGTAACACACCTCGTAATAACGCAGCACCGCCGGAATGATCCCCGCTGCGCCATTGGTCGGCGCGGTCACCACGCGGCCGCCCGCCGCATTTTCCTCATTCACCGCCATCGCCCAAAGGTTGATCCAGTCGAGCACCGCCAGCGGATCGCTGATCATCGCCTGTTGGCGCGCAACCAGCTCGGCCGCAATTGCCCCCGCGCGCCGCTTCACTTTCAGCCCGCCGGGCAGCAGCCCACCGATAGCGCAACCGCGATCGATGCAAGCGGCCATCGTATCGGCCAGCAGATCGAGCCCCGCCTCGATCTCCTCGTGCGTGCGCAGCACCCGCTCGTTCGCCAGCATCAGCTCGGCAATCGAAAGCCCTTCGCGTTCGCCCATCTCCAGCAGTTCGTCGCCGCACGTAAATGGATACGGCATGGGCGCCGCATCGCCGGTGGGCGCATTGCGGTGCGCCTCCTCCTCATCGATCACAAAGCCGCCACCGACTGAATAGTAAAACCGCCGCAGCAGCAGCCCGCCATCCGCGTCATAGGCCGCCAGCGCCATCGCATTGCTGTGAAATGGTTGGCGCTCGCGCTGGCGAAAATTCAAATCGCTCGCCGGATCGAAACGAACGCGGTGGCGGCCCAGCAAGGCAATTTCCCGGCTCGCATGGCATTCCGCAACCAATTGCGCCCCGGCATCGATAGCCACCCCTGAGGGTGTTTCCCCCGCCAGCCCCATGATGATCGCCACGTCTGAGGCATGGCCTTTGCCGGTCAGCGCGAGCGAGCCATAGAGATCAACTGCAATCCGCACCGTATGCGCCAGATGCCCCATATCCTCGATCAACAAGCAAAAGCGCCGCGCCGCGACCATCGGCCCCACAGTATGCGAACTTGATGGGCCAATGCCGATCTTGAACAGATCGAATGTGCTGACCGTCACAGCCGCTCGGGGATGGCGGCGACCAGCGCCTCGTGATGCCAGGCCGCCAGCGCGCGCAGTAAATCCTCACCGCCAAGGCCAATCGTCGCGGTGTTGCGCAACGGATGCACCCAAACCATCGTGGCGGCGGCTATATCCACATCGATCACCACGCGCACCCGCCCGCCCTTATCATTGATTGCCGCTAGCGGAGTGACCGAGCCGGGAGTGACCCCCAACAGCGCTTCCATATCCTCGGCCTTGCCAAAGCTTAGCTTCTTGGCCCCCATGGCCCCCGCGAGCGCCTTCAGATCGACCCGCTTAGCATGACCCACCGTCACCAGCCAGAATGCCCCGCCCGCATCCTTCAAAAACAGGTTCTTGGTGTGCGCGCCGGGCAATTGCGCATGGATCGCCTCACTTTCCTCCACGGTAAACACCGCAACATGCTCAATCCCGCTCCACTCCAGCCCCAGCTGCGCCAGCGCGGCGCGCAGATCGGCATCGTCCATCAGGCTGCCGCCGCCAGCGCGTGCCACAGCCAAGGCGCAAAGCTGCGCCAGACTTCGATGTGGAACCGGGTATCGCTGATCCGCCACACCACGATCTCTACCGTCTCAAATACCGTGCGCGTTGCGCGCCCGGTCGCAAACTCCGCCACATCAAGCGGACAACCGCTGGCGAGCAGCTCCACCGCGCGCGGCCCTTCAATGCAAAAGCCCAGCGCGCGCGCCGAAACATCGGTTACGCTCACCGGCAAGCCTTCGCCCAGCGGCAATGCTGTCCCCGCCGGGAGCAGCGCATACCATTCGTCCAGCCCAAGGCAGGCAATCCCATCCAAACTCTCGCCAATCCGCGCAGGCAATGCGCGGCCCAGCATGCTCTCCAGCACACCGCGATCGCGCGCGCGCAGCGAAAAGCGCGCCTGCTCGCCCGCCTGCGAAAGCCGCACGCCGCCTGCCACAAATGGCGCATCAGGGAGCGCCAGATCGGCGGCGCTTCTCGCCATCGGTGCGATCTCAAGCATCAAGGCGGCTCCCTTCTGCATCCAAGAACACGGTGCCCGTCACCTTGGCGCGGATCACTCCCCCGGGCATCGGCACATACAGCGTTTCGCCCATCCGCGCCCGGCCCCCGGCAACCAGCGCCAGCGCAATCGAGCGCCCCAGCGCGTCGCTCCTATACGACGAAGTAACATGCCCAATCATCGTCATCGGCACGCTTTGCGCGGGGTCAGCAACAATTTGCGCGCCTTCCTCCAGCACAACCTGCGGGTCTTCGGTCAGCAAACCAACCAGTTGCTTGCGCCCCTGCGCCACCAGATCAGGCCGCGCCAGCGATCGCTTGCCGACAAAGTCGGGCTTCTTCTGTCCGATCGCCCAGCCCATCCCGGCATCTTCCGGCGTAATCGTGCCATCGGTATCTTGCCCAATGATAATAAAGCCTTTTTCTGCGCGGAGCACGTGCATCGCCTCGGTGCCATAGGGCGTAATGCCAAATGGCTGGCCCGCCGCTTGGATCGCTTCCCACACCATCCGCCCGTGTTGTGTCGGCACATTCACCTCAAAGCCCAGTTCGCCAGTGAAGCTCACGCGAAATAGCCGGGTCGGCACCCCGCAAATATGCCCCTCGCGCACCGCCATGTGCGGAAATGCCTCGCGCGAAATATCGATCCCGCCCACCAGTGATGCCAGCACATCGCGCGCCTTTGGCCCCTGCACCGCGATCACCGCCCATTGCTCGGTGGTGCTGGTCAGCCAAACGTTCAGATCGCTCCATTCGGTCTGGAGGTAATCCTCCATCATATTGAGCACCCGCGCCGCGCCGCCGGTGGTGGTTGTCACATGAAACCGGTCCGCCGCCATCCGTCCGGCCACGCCGTCATCCATGATGAAGCCCTCTTCGCGCAGCAGCAGGCCATAACGGCAGCGACCAGGGGCCAGCGATTTCCACGGGTTCGTATAAAGCCGGTTCAAAAATTCGGCGGCATCCGGTCCAACCACCTCGATCTTGCCTAATGTAGAGGCATCAAACATGCCCACACTTGCGCGAACCGCGCGGCATTCGCGAAGCACTGCCGCATCCATATCCTCTGCGCCGCGCGGGAAATAGCGTGCGCGCCGCCACTGCGCGACATTTTCATAAACCGCGCCTTGCGCCGCCGCCCAATCATCAATCGCGGTCTTGCGCAGCGGCTGAAACAGCGCTTCCTTGTGGTGGCCCATGAGCGCGCCAAACGTCTGCGGGGTGTATGGCGGGCGAAACGTGGTCAGCCCGATCTCGGTCACCGGCTTCGATAGGATATCCGAAGCGATCTGCAACCCGTTGAGATTGCTAGTCTTGCCCTGATCGGTGGCCATGCCATTGGTGGTATAGCGTTTGATATGCTCGATCGAGCGAAAGCCTTCTTGAACCGCAAGACCAATATCGCGCGCCTTCACATCGTTCTGAAAGTCGACAAAGCCCTTGCGCTGATGCAGCGGTTTGGATGCTGGCAGCATGCCCAGATTAAGCCCCGAACCATAATCCCACGCGCCGCCGCAGCCGCCCACGCAGTCGATCACCTCATCCGATGTATCAGGAAGATACGCGCCCCAATCTGCATCCCAGCGCAAACTGCCCTTGGCATGGCTCCACAAATGCACCGTCGGCGTCCACCCGCCCGCCATCAACACCGCGTCGCAGGCCAACGCCGCATCGGGGCCAATCCCGCCCTTGGCATATGTCACGCCGCTCACCGCATAACGGCCTTCCACGCCGGTCACCGCATGGCCCAGATGCACCGCAATGCCCGCCTCGCGCGCCGCATCAACTAGCCCCGCATTCACATTCTCGCGCAGATCAATAATCGCCGCGATCTTCACCCCGGCGTCCGCCAAAGCCAGCGCATCGCGCCAGCCGCTGTCGTGCACCGCCATCACCGCCACCGCGCGGCCCACCGCCACGCCATAGCGCAACGCCAAAGTTCGCGCCGCGCTAGCCAGCATCACGCCGGGAACATCGTTGCCATCAAACACCAGCGGCCGCTCAATCGCGCCTTGCGCCAGAACCACGCGGCCTGCGCGAATGCGCCATAGCTTCTCGCGCGCGCCTTTCGCAGCGGTGGGCGCAAGGTGGTCGGTCAGCCGCTCCACCGCGACGACAAAGTTCTGATGATAATGGCCAATTGCGGTGGTGCGGCTCAGCACCTGCACATTGTCCGCCGCCGCCAGCGCCGCCAGCTCGACCGCAAGGTCCGCCCACTGTGCCGGATCAGCCAAAGCGCCGCCGCCCAGTTCTTCCTGCTCATCGATCAGGATAACCCGCCCGCCCGTGGCGGTCGCTTCGCGCGCCGCTGCAATTCCTGCCGGGCCAGCGCCGATCACGAGCACATCGCAATGCGCAAATGTCGCGCCGTAATGATCCGGATCGCGCGTTACCGGGCTTTCACCCAGCCCCGCCAGCCGGCGGATCACTGGCTCATAAAGCGCTTCCCACGCCGAACGCGGCCACATGAACGTCTTGTTGTAAAATCCCGCCGGGAAAAACGCGTTCAGCTTGTCATTCACCGCCATGAAATCGGTGCGCAGCGAAGGAAAACGGTTTTGGCTCTTGGCCTCCAGCCCGGCATGGAGCGGCACCGATGGTGCGCGCAAATTGGGCGTCATCCGCCCCGGCCCGCGCTCCACCGTCACCAGCGCATTGGGCTCTTCGCTGCCCATGCCCAATATCCCGCGCGGGCGATGATATTTGAACGAGCGCCCCACCAGCATCACCCCGTCCGCCAAAAGCGCCGAGGCGAGGCAATCGCCCTCCATCCCGGCATAGGCTTTGCCGTCAAATGTGAACGATAGCGCCGCGGCGCGGTTCACCCGCCCGCCGCTGGCCAGCCGGTATCCGCTCATCGTGCGGGCTCCCCGGCCTTGTATGTTGTTTCAAACCGATCAGTCACCGTATCGCGCACCGCGTTGAAAAACCGCCCGCAGCCATGGATATGCCGCCAGCGCTCATGGTGCCGCCCGCGCGGATTGCGGCGGATATAAAGGAACTCTTCCCACTCCGCGTCGGAATAAGCCGAAGGGTCGCCGGGCCGCGCGATATGCGCCTGCCCGCCATGAGCAAATTCCAGCTCGGGGCGTTCTTCTTCGCAATAAGGGCAATGGATCAACAACATATCAATTCTTCTTAATGCGCGACGGCAGCAGCGGCTGCCTCATCAATCAGGCGGCCATTGCGAAATCGGTCAAGATTATACGGCGCGTTGATCCGGTGCGGCGCATCGTGCGCAATGGTATAGGCCAGCAAGTCCGCCGCGCCCGGCGTCGCTTTAAATCCGCCCGTGCCCCAGCCGCAATTGACATAAAGCCCCGGCACCGGGGTCTTGGCGAGGATC